>MEOQ01000017.1 GCA_001769275.1 Bacteroidetes bacterium GWF2_43_63
TCACAAAGAAATAAAAATCCGTACGCAGTATAACCAGAAAATCACTGAATATTTACAGGCTCTGAAACTGTCGCACTAAAATGGACAAGTCAGGAGTGAAGTTTTAATTTGAGAAAATGATATTTAGCATAATCCGGATGAATGCTGGTTCCGGATTATGCTTTACCTTTGGTATTATTTTTGAAAAAGCGCAATCCGCAAAAACGAAAAACATGAAAAACAGACTTCTGCTTATTGCCGGCACCATGGCCGCACTTGTATTGACGAATATCAGCACCGTTCAGGCACAAACTGAGGAAAAGAAAAGTCACACCAAGGTTATAACCACCGAAAATTTTGATGAGACCATAAAAAAAGGGGTCGTTCTTGTTGACTTCTGGGCTGTATGGTGTCGTCCCTGTGTTATGCAAGGTCCTATCATCGATCAGCTGGCTGATTCACTCCATGGCAAAGTGGTAATCGGTAAGGTTGACACCGATAAAAACAAAGCCCTGTCAACCCGTTTTGCCATTCAGTATATCCCAACAACCATCATTTTTGTAGATGGAGTAGCTGTTGACAAGGCCTCGGGATTACAAAGCAAAGAAGTATTGCTGAACCGGCTGGCTCCATACATGAAATAAATTCCGCATTGATTGTAAAAAAGTATAATTTTGTGTCACGTCATTGCCTGTTCATACATGAAAAAAGTATTTAAAAGTCTATTTAATCTTCCTGCTCTGATTGGTATGTTTCTGGGTGCAACCGGCGGATACATGTACTACTATTTCGTAGGCTGCAACAGCGGTTCATGCCCCATCACCTCTAATCCATGGGGGTCTTTGGCATGGGGATTGATTACTGGCTGGCTCGTAGGCAGTATGTTCTACAAAGACAAGGACAAAAACTCTAAAAACATTCAGTCATGAAAACCAGGAATCTCATTTCATCCGCCACACTTATTATACTATTCTTTTCTTTCCTCGCGGCCAATGCTCAATACAGATCGATGCCCAACACCGCCTGGAAACGTGGTGAAAAGCTCACTTACATTATTTATTTCGACTCTTTTTTGACCGGAAAGATCAAAGCGGCCTACGGAACATTCGAAGTAATGCCCGAAACAGAAACAGTTGGAGGTCGCACCTGTAATCACATTGTTGCTTCCGGAGCCACCTTTAAAAAATACAACTGGGCTATTTTTGTAAACGACCGCTTCGACTCTTATGTTGATGAACAGGGCCAATTCCCGCTTTTGTTTTTACGCCGCGCTCACGAAGGCAACTTTACGGCTGATCAGGATATCATTTTTAATCATGGTAAAAACCTGGCACAGTTCAAAAACAATAAAAAGGATGTTTCTGTCAATTACTATATTCCAACTTATGCGCAGGATATGATTTCTGCTGGTTATTATGCACGTAATCTCGATCTGTCGAGCTTTACTACCGGACAAAATATCACGATCCCTTATGTTTTTGAAGACAGTCTTTTTTCAACTACACTGGTATATGACGGCATTGCCAACCTGAAAATGGGTTTAGGCACATTCAGCTGTATTAAGCTGAAACCCAAAGTGCTTGTTGGAACAGTGTTCGGCGAAGCTTATCCGCTCACCATCTATGTTACCAACGACAAAAACAGAATCCCGATTTATGCAAAAAGCTCAATTCTAATCGGCACGGTGAAGTTTGAACTGATTTCCTACTCCGGACTAAAAAATCCGCTCGACTCTAAAAAGAAATAATTCTGAAAGCCTCGCAAGAGGCTTTTTTTATTGCCTGCAAAAAGCTCTCGCATTTTCGGGTAGGAAAACATTTGACGTAAAGTGATTTGTTTTCAAATTAGACTTTAAGTTAAGCGAGGCCCAATAACATTTGTATAACTTTGTATATTTGCTTATTGTTAATTATCGAAAATCTCAAAAGTGTCAAAAATTCAGCTTTTTATATTTTTATTGATCCTGATGACAGGTTGCAGACCAGCTGCAGACAATGAGCCGGAATTACCAGACTATTATTTCCATCCGCATAAAGATAGCATGAATTTATTGCGATACGTTGACTATGTGCCAAGAAATATTGAGTTTGTGTTTGACCTGGATTCAGCATTGAAACTTAGTCAAATTAAAGACAAACCGATCTTGATAATATTTACCGGTGTAGGCTGCAAAAGCACTCGGGATATTGACTGGAAGGTTGTAAAAACAAGTGACTCAGAGAAACTAATCAGGGACAATTTTATAGTCGCATTTCTGTTTGTTGATATAAAAGGAAAACTTAAAGAACCGGTGCAAATCATGTATGAAGGCCGACCAAAAATTATTTCCACCATTGGCAGATATAATTGGTATTTGCAAATTGAAAGATATAAATCAAATGCACAACCATATTATTGCATAGTTGACCATAACATGGTTGACCTTGCTGATCCTAGAGGATATGATTTGGATTCAGCCGGATTTAAGGATTTTCTGATACAGGGACTGTTAGAATTTAGAAGCAATAGCCTGAAACTAAAATCTAGCCTGAAATAACAAAGTAAGCACCGGTTTTATAATGGAAAAAGATTTGACATGTAGGACAGGTCACGCGTCGTGAGACGCGCGCCCAAATTTTAATCACCGAAATTATTTTACATCAATCACCATCCGGCGGGTCACAGCTTCAACCCATCTCACCATGCGTGTAAACTGAGGCTGGTTAATGATTTCTGGAGTGTCCGACGGCAGGTGCAGTTGCTGATGTGCGTTGGTATTCACAAAATATAATCCCGGGATACCGGCTTCGTAAAACGGCTTGAGATCGGCGCCACCGCCTTCCCAGGTGCGTTGCGACATGGGCCATTTGTGCTGTTTTGCCACTTCTGCTGCCGTGTTCCAGAGGTCAGGGCAGCTTTTCCCGTTTCCAGCCATCAATGAATCGCCGCACCCAATGCAGTCCATATTGAACACGGCCACAATATTTTCTTTTGGCACTGGTAAATGATTTACAAAATACGACGAGCCATCGAGCCCTTTTTCTTCGCTGCCGAAAAGAACAAAAATCACTGACCGCTTCAACTTACTTCTGTCAGCCGAAAAAATCCGGGCAAGTTCAAGCACTGCCGCGCTGCCAGAGGCATTGTCGTTTGCCCCGGGATATAAAACTGAATTTCCGATGGAACCAACATGATCGAGATGTCCGCCCAGAATGATGTACTCGTCTTTCAGCACCGGATCGACACCGGGCAACATTCCTATAACGTTTGTGGTGTGTCCATTTGAATTATAATTCGCTTTTACATACACCGAAGCTTGCTTTTTTGCAGCAATACTGCATGGCTTTTTCAGTGAATCGATCGAGGCCTGTAGTTGTTTCAGTGAGTATCCGGAATTCGACATAAGGTACTCCGCTTTTTCAACCGAAATCTGAATCTGCGGTAAATCGGCATGCATCGGCCCAGCGCCATGCATCATGCTTCCGATGGGTTCCTGAGGGTGATTCTGATTTGGTTGCGAAACAAATATGACTGCAATCGCTCCATGTTTATATGCAGCATCGGCCGCACCCCGAATGGAATAATCCGGCATTGTGCTTTTGAAAAACGGAGGAATCGTTTTAAAAATCAAAACAATTTTTCCTTCAACGTCGATGCCTTTATAATCGGAGTATTCATCTGAATCGAGCCCGTAGCCACAGAATACAACCGGTGCAGTAACATCACCGCTTCCGGAATAACCGCGGACGGAAAAATCAACACCGGGAATCAGTTCCATTACATCGCGACCTGTTTCAATCAGCACCCGGGCAGAATCAATCAAATTGGTTTCAATTGGAATATTCTGACGCCACGAAATATTCCCAACCTGCTGCAAACCATGATCAACAAAATAATCTTCAGCATACTGAACTGCTTTCAAATATCCCCCGGTGCCAGGCAAACGGCCATTCAGCGCGGGAGAGGCAAAATAATTCACATGCTTCATCAGACTATCGGTACTGACCGACAATGTCTGAGCCTGCATCACAACAGGAAACAAAAAGATCCAGAAAATATTTTTCATTATTCAGGTATCACAACCGGGAAGTTGTATTTGAAATCGATAAAAGTGCGATCACCCAGAATATGATGCATGAAATCGAAATAAGCATCGGTGAAACGGAATTCATCGACATCGTAATACTCTTCCGGGAGTGGCTTGTTGCCTACATTTCCCATATCTATGCTTCCCGTGTTGAATTCTTCCAGTTCCGGATAGCTGACCATTTTGCTGATGACCGGCATTTTGCCATAATCCTCACGCAGCAATAGATCAACGACTTTATCAGCCAAAGTTGCTGTGAGTTTTCGGTCATACAAACGGCATTCGCCCGAGCGTGCATAATAACCGACTGTCTGCGCGCGTGCCTCGATACCGAGCTTGTTCGAAATTTCGCTGGCAATAACACCGCTCACGCCGCCCAGGCGCGGATGACCGTATTCGTCCACTTCGGTAGAAGCATAAACAACATCGGTTTTTCCGGTTTGATCGTCGTACCAGCGAAGGCCTTCTGAGACAGCAATGATAATCGATTTCTTCGGACTGCGCATGAAAGCTTCCTTGACAAATTCGAAAAAGAAATCCTTACGACTTTTATCAATCGGATATTCCGGAACCATAATAATATCTGCCTGACCATAAGCTGCACCACCAGTGAGCCAGCCAGCATCGCGCCCCATGATTTCGAGAACAAGAATGCGTGAATGTGATTCGGCCGTGGTTTTAATACGGCGCGTAAATTCCATTACGCCTTTCAGAGCGCTTGGATAGCCGGGACATAAAACGGCTTCAATTTTTTTATTTGCATATTCATGAATTGTGCGTGTACGCAAATCGTTGTCAATCGTTTTCGGAAAACCAATAACAGGAATGCCTTCGGTTTCGTACAGACGTTTGGCAGCGCCATTGGTATCGTCACCGCCAATGGTGACAAGCACATCGAGTTTGTAGCGTTCAATATTTTTCAGAATCTGAGGAACACGGCTTTCCGGATTTTTCTTTGAAGGAAAAGGATTGGTGCGGCTTGAGCGCAGCGCTGTACCTCCATAAATTCCATCATAGGGCTGATTGGTAAGATCAACTACATCTCCATCACCGAGCAAACCCCGCCACCCGTGACGAATTCCAAAAACCTTGTAACCCAGTAGCTGAGCCCGGTTCCGGATGCTTTCAATGCTAGAGTTGATAGCAGGAGTGTCGCCACCGCCCGAAAGAATGCCTAAGGTTTTCCCTTCAAATATTTTAAACTCTCTCATAGTTCCATGTTTTATCATGCGAAAATAAGAATTGTTTTTGATATTTATTGTCTATTTGTTTATTTGAGTCGAAACAATCGTTACAAGTTACAATCGTGATAGTCGTTTCACGTTACAGGTCGTTTCACTTGACGACACAGTCGCGACGCATAGAGGTTGAAAAAATCAGCGCGAGAGCGCAGCAAAGCCTTATGCCGCAAGCCTCATGCATCATACGTTTTACACGATTGACAAATCCATTTGTTTGCGACCGATATCGATTTTCTTTATCAGAACAGTGACTTTGTCACCAAGGCGATAGGTGGTTTTGGTGCGGTGTCCGATGACCATATAATTGTCTTCGTCGAGATAATAGAAATCGTCCTTCATATCCTCAAGTCGCACCAATCCTTCAGCGTGGCTGTATGAAATTTCAACGAAAATGCCCCATTTGCTTACGCCCGAAATCACGCCATCAAATGTTTTTCCAACCTGATCGGCCATGAATTCCATCTGCTTGAATTTGACCGATTCGCGTTCGGCATCCGCCGCTTTCTTTTCCATGTCGCTGCAATGGTCGCACATATCTTCGTAGTCTCCCTGATTCACCGACGGTTTGCTATCGGCATACCAGTCCAAAAGTCTATGCACCATCAGGTCGGGATAACGGCGAATGGGCGAAGTAAAATGCGTGTAGAAATCGAATGCCAATCCGTAGTGACCAATGTTGTTTGTGCTGTAAATGGCCTTGGCCATTGTGCGGACAGCAATGGTTTCAATCATCGTCTCTTCAGCTTTGCCAGCCACTTTGCTGAACAAATTGTTTAACGAAGCCGAAATGTTATTTTTGGAAGTGATGTTGATGCTGTATCCAAGTTTGCTCAAAAATTCGGAAAAATTCGACAGCTTTTCAGGACTGGGTTCATCGTGAATTCGATAAACAAATGTCTTCGGCGTTTTGTTTTTCTCAGTGACTTTTCCAATGTGAGCAGCCACTGTTTTATTGGCAAGCAACATGAAATCTTCAATCAGCATATTCGATTCCTTCTGCTCCTTAAGATAGACTTCGAGCGGCTTTCCGGCTTCATCAAGTTTGAATTTCACTTCCGTGCTCTTGAAATTAATGCTGCCTTTTTTATTGCGTTCCTGACGCATGATGTCAGCCAGCTTATGCAACAACAAAATTTCTTCGCTGAATTTTCCTTTGCCGGTTTCAATTATTTCCTGCACCTCTTCGTAATTGTAGCGAATATCAGAATTGATGATGGTGTGGCCAATCCAGTATTTCAGAACCTTTGCATCCTCGCTCATTTCAAACACCACCGAATGGCAGAGTTTGTCTTCGTTGGGGCGAAGTGAGCAAACATTGTTCGATAATTTTTCGGGCAACATCGGTATTACGCGATCAACCATGTAAATGGAAGTAGCGCGATCAAAGGCCTCTTTGTCAATCTCAGAGCCAGGTCTCACATAATGCGATACATCGGCAATATGCACACCCACTTCCCAATTCCCGCTTTTCAGTTTTTTCAGTGACAATGCATCGTCAAAATCTTTCGCGTCGGCCGGGTCACAAGTAAATGTAAATGTGTCACGGAAATCCTTGCGTTTTTTAATTTCCTCGGCACTGATTTCAATCGGAATGCGATCTGCTTCTTTTTCGACATGTTTTGGGAAACAGAGCGGAAACTCATAGTTGGCCAGAATACTCTGAATCTCTACTTCGTTGACTCCGGGCTGCCCCAGAACAGTAGTTACCGTTGCAAAAGGATTGCGCGACTGTTGCGGCCAGTCGGTCATGGCAACGATAACTTTTTCGCCATTCTTTGCTTTGTTCAGATTTTCGCGCGGCACGAGGAAATCAACATGAATTTTCCGGTCATCGGGAACAAAGAATGACATTTTCGGTCCAACCTGAATGGTACCCACATATTGCTGACGCTTTCTTTTCACCACACTGATTACTGTTCCTTCAGGTCTGCGATTGCGTCGGCGTGGGAAAAGGCGCACCAGAACCGTGTCTCCGGTGAGTGCCTGATTTAAATCGCCCTGCGCGATGGCAATATCATCTTTATCAGGCATCAGCAGAAAACCTTTTCCGTTGGCTGTGATATCGATGGTCCCTTCTATTTCGCTTGCATTTTCTTCTATTTCGATGGCTTCAGGATTGAGCACGTATTTGCCGCGGTTGCGCACCAGTAACAATTCCTGCGAAACGAGTTTATCGATCGCCACCTGCATTTTTTCACGTTCTGGTCCACGACTGATTCCTAGCCGGCTTGAGATCTGTTTGTAGTTGAATAACATGTACGGATTCTGGCGAAAAATGGCCAGAATATTCATCGCGAGGGTGTTGTCGTCCTGGTTTTTGTTCGGGTTTGTTGTTTTCTTTTTACTCATAATAATCATTTATTAATTTTTCTGTTGCAAAGGTACATCAATATCAAACATGCAAGGCATTTCAATGTTACCGCAATGTTATTGATATTATAATTTATAGCCATGTGACTACCATACAGGCTCCACCAATGGCTGACCTTTCTTCAGTTTTTCGATGCGGCAGCGCATGTGGTTTGGGATTTTCTTTCCTTCGAGAAAACGCATCGACATAAAAAACTCATTGCCTTCGTCATCGTGCAGCAAATATAGTTTATGTTTTTGTCCAATGTACTCGTCGCCGCGATATTCACCAACAAAGTTCAATTCCAGTTCGTATCCTAAAAGAAATACAGGATGCACAGGTTCAAGCGTGAGATCCGCATTCTGCCCAATGCGTACAACGTAGCAATCGAGCGGTTTCCCGATTTTGATCGGATATTTTTCATAGAACCTTACCGGCAATAAATGCAATCGGCCAAAGCTGTCTTCGAGCTGAAAGTATTTTTCGTTATCAATGAGAATTTTGTCAACGACGCTGAAGGAATAAATCTCATTTTCCTTAAACGGAGTTTGCTCCTGCAGCACAGGGTCAAGCAAGACCGGCAATGCTTTGCGCAAACCTATGACGAGCAATTCAACTTCGGATGGCGCATCGTTGGATCCATCCACATGATACTGTATCGGTATTTTGTTTTCGAAAACATCGGTTACAATCAACGATAAAATATTTTCGCTTTTCGAAACAACTGAATGAACCGGAAAAACATAGCTTTCGCCGCGCCTGTACAACGGATGATCGGGCTCTATAAAAACTTTTCCGCTGCAGTTGATTTTATCAACAGTTACCTGAATGCGCTGTCCAATTGCAAATTCATACTTTTCGTATTGCAATGAATCCATCAGAAACCGCTGTCCGTCTACTGTTTCAGCAACCCAATATTGTTCGGTTTCTGAAAGGTCAATGTGTTTTTTCAGTATTACCTGAAGTACGTCTCCGGGATTCATCCGTTGTTGCTATTTCTTGTTATTGTTTTTGATAATCTGCTCGAGTACCGGCTTATCAATATCGGAAAGTCTTTTGATATTCAGACAGCCTTTGCCGGCTTTGAATTTCCCGAGATTTGTCAACAAAGGATCACTTTCGTCAATGTAGCCCAGCAGATAAATGCTCAGATAATTTTTGCGGGGCGAAAAGCCCAGTGGGAACCATTCGCCGCTGCAGGTCTTCCCTTGGTAGGTATAGCGACCGAAACCGATCATACCGCCAGTCCAGAATTCAGGTTTTTCGCCGGTAATTTTCTGCATGGTTTTCAGCAAATAATTGCAGTCGTCGCGCTGTTCATCGGGCAGTGCATCGATAAATGCTTTGATGTCGACATTTTCGGGTTTGGTCTTGAGTTCGGCCATGATGATTTTTTTTCAAAGATAATAAAAATGGTTATTGGGTATTGGTTATTGGGTAATGGGTATTGGGTAATGGTTATTGGGTAATGGTTATTGGTTATTGGTAAGGCTGAGTTTTTAATTGTGCAGAAGGTCACGCGTCAACGTAAAACAGGTTGCCACGTTTTACGTGGTTGCAAGCGGGAGACGCGCGCCCAGGTTGAGGTCAAGGTCAAGGTTGAGGCCGAGGTTGAGATTGTGCTGTGCGCCGCGCCGCATGCCGCACGCCTCATACCCTATGCCTCATGCCCTATGCCTCATACCGTATGCGTTGTGCGCAAAGCATAAATTTTGTAGTTTTGTGCATCCAACGCAAAGTGATAAAAACAGCAGTAGTCATATTAAACTGGAACGGAAAGGGCTGGCTTGAGAAATTCATGCCCGGCGTTATTGCGTCGTTGCCTGCTTCGGCAGAGTTGATTGTGGCTGATAATGCGTCGACCGACGGAAGCCTTGAATTATTAAAAGAAAAATTCGGGCAAATCCGATTGATTGAATTTGAAGTGAATCACGGATTTGCAGGCGGATACAATGAAGCATTCAAGCTGATTGATGCAGAATATTTTGTTTTACTCAATTCAGATGTTGAGACAAAACCGGGTTGGGTTGAACCGCTGGAAGCCTTTATGGATGCGCATCCCGAATATGCTGCCTGTCAGCCAAAGCTGAAATGGTACGGACATGACAACCTGTTTGAATATGCCGGTGCCAGTGGCGGATATCTTGACAAAAACGCTTACCCGTTTTGCCGCGGCCGCATTTTTTCGACAGTAGAAGAAGACAAAGGACAGTACGACGATGTTACCGATGTGCTTTGGGCAACCGGTGCTTGTCTGTTCATCCGCAATAGCGACTACGAAGCCATTGGCGGGCTGGATGAAAAATTCTTTGCCCACATGGAAGAAATCGATCTTTGCTGGCGCCTTTGGAACACCGGCCGCAAAGTAGCTGTGGTTCCTCAAAGCGAGGCCTGGCACGTTGGCGGTGGTAGTCTGCCCCGCTCATCGGCAAGAAAGACTTATCTGAATTTTCGCAACAACCTGTTGCTGATTTATAAGAATTATCCGGCAAAAGGTATTGCCAAAGTGTTGCGCCGTCGCTTCTTCCTCGATGGGATTGCATTCGTTTTGTTTTTATTGCAGCGACATTTTGGTGATGCAGGTGCTGTATGCAAAGCCAGACGGCATTTCAGAAGAATGAAAAAAGAGTTTAAAAAATCTTCAATAGAAAGTTTTCCACCGGTGATGTATCAGGGAAATATTCTGATTGATTATTATTTAAAAAATAAAAAGAGTTATACCGCGTTAAAACAAAGCAATAAAGTTTGACTTTAAAAGTGAATGGGTGTTTTTACCAATTTTCCGGAGTTTGGTCAAATTTTTGAGAGTTGGCGATTTTTTCTGTAAAAACCAGTATTTGAAATTTTTCAAAATTCGTGCTTAATGATTAAATGTGTTGCTGTCATTTTCTTTTTTCTGATTGCTGAATTAATCAGCGCTCAGAGCCCGACAGTGCAGGATTGCATGGGAGCCATACCAGTTTGTCAGTATGTTTATACGCAAACAAACTCGTTTTCGGGCGAGGGCAACTATCCTGATGAAATCAACACTTCTGGGTGTCCCGCAAGCTGCCTTGAATCAGGGGAAAAAAATGATGTCTGGTATATTTTCACTGTTCAGACTTCCGGATTGCTGAAATTTAATATTACCCCAAATAACAGCCAGGATGATTATGACTGGGCTGTTTACAATCTGACCAATGCCAACTGCAACAACATTTATACAAATCCTTCGCTTCAAGTAAGTTGTAACTACGCAGCAGATCCCGGAACTACCGGTGCCAATGGCGGGTCTTCGCTCAATTGCGCAGATGCTCTTGATGTGAATGATAATGCTGCTATACCAGTAACAGCGGGTCAAACCTACGTATTGAACATTTCAAACTTTTCTTCGACACAATATGGATACACCCTCAATTTTTCTGCTTCCTCTGCATCCATTTTTGATAATATTCCGCCGGTATTTCAATCTGTTAATCAGCCGATCGCATGTGGCTCAACTCAGCTGACCTTCACATTCAGTGAGAATGTTTTGTGCTCAACCGCCAGTGTCAATGATTTTAATTTATTTGGGCCGGGTGGTCCATATTCCATTACTGGCATCACCGGAGCTGCATGTGCAGCGGGCGGATCGATGGAAAATACTTTTACTATTACCGTATCTCCTGCTATCATGGCCAGTGGCTCCTATCAGATTTGCCTGAATAACACAGCCGGATCTGTTACGGATAACTGCGGAAATCAGGCAGCACCGGCCTGTTTCAACTTCTCAATCCAAAATATTTCAACTAATATTTCTGTTGTTGATGCAGATTGTGGTCCCAACGGCAGTGCCACCGTATCTGCTACCGGTGGCTCAGGATCATATTCCTACACATGGAGCACCGTGCCCGTTCAATCAACCCAAACTGCAACAGGATTGGGCGCCGGCTCATACTTCGTCACAGTTTCGGACGGACAATGTTCAGCCATCGACACAGCATTGGTAATTGATATTGGCGGTCCCACACTGAATATGTCTGGAAATCCTGATTATTGCGGTCAGGGGCTTGGCACAGCCAGTGTGGTTGCCACGGGCGGTTCCGGTATTTACACGTATATCTGGGATACCAATCCGGCATCAACAAATACGTCCGTTTCAGGACTAACCACAGGTACATATTCTGTAACCGTTGATGATGGAGGTCTATGTCCTGGCGTGGCCTCATATATTGTTCAGGAGATTGCCGGACCTGAGTTAACGATTGTAAGCTCTACACCTGAATTATATGGAATGTTTGACGGAACAGCTACTGTGGCAGTTTCAGGTGGAACAGGAAGCATCACCGTTGTCTGGAATACAAATCCGCCTGTAACCGGAACAGCCATTACAGGTCTTGCACATGGGACCTACATAGTTGTTGCTACTGATTCAAAAGGGTGCACCGATACAATTGAAGTTGTAGTAGGACTTACAACAAATACGTATCTCACCGTTTCTACCACTCCAGATCATTGTAAACATGGAGACGGTACAGCAACTGTACATATTCACAATGCCATCGGAAATACAGCTGTGGAGTGGAATACGACCCCATTACAAACGACAGAAACAATAACCGGGTTGATATCTGGTGGATATCTGGTTACGATGACCGATTCTATCGGCACTTATACAAATATTGCATACGTATATAATGCACCGGGGACAGTTGCAGCGTTTTCGGCCAATCCAAATCCAGTTACCATCGGTAGCCCGATCCAATTCATCAACCAGTCGATAAACGCAGATTTGTTTTTCTGGGACTTTGGTGATGGAGACAATTCGTTGGAAGAGTTCCCAATACACACATATGGCTCCGTTGGAGAATTTACAGTATGGCTTGTCGCGCAGGATTCTTACGATTGCAAAGATACAACGGGTGCGATTGTGATCATAAATGATATTTTTACATTTTATATTCCAAGCGCGTTTTCACCCAATGGTGATGGAATAAATGACTTTTTTATGCCGTATGGTATTTCAGTCAACACCGATCTCTATGAAATGCGCATTTACAATAGATGGGGAAGCCTTGTCTTTTTTACCAGCGATTATAATGTTCCATGGGATGGGAATGTAAACGGTGTTGTCAAAAAAGAAAAAATTCAGGACACTTATACTTATGAAATAATAATTAAGGATGCAACCCAACTTATTCATAAGTATCGTGGCAGTGTAACATTGTTGTACTGATTCCATTAGAAAGCCCTAAGTAAATAATTGCATCAGCAAACAATTATATTCATCTTTTTTAATAATTTTGTTTGTGGCTAAAAACGAATGAAACCAGAATCAACAAAGGAAAGAATCAGCAGTCTTGATATTCTGCGCGGCTTTGCTTTGCTCGGAATTGTCGTTGTGAATTCGCTCGGATTCAATGCATCGTTTTTCAATTTTGGCGGATACTACGGATCCTTGCCTGACCCGGAGCAGCAGCTATTCTACAATGTGTTCATCAGTCTGACCGCCGACAAGTTCATTTTTCTGTTCAGCTTTCTTTTTGGCTACGGCATCTTTATGCAATATCGAAAATTCAAAGAGAACAATCAGCCATTCGGCCATTTTTTCTCGCGCCGGATGATGCTTCTCGCGATGTTTGGAATGGCGCACGTAGTATTGCTTTGGGCCGGAGACATTCTGCTGCCATATGCGATTGCAGGATTGATTGTTTTTCTGCTGCGCAAAGCCCCGACAGTTTTGCAACTGATGCTGGCCATTTTCTTTTATTTCTTTGTAGCATTCTGGATGGCTGCATCAACCTGTATTCCGCTGCCCGACTCCATGACATCGCTTTGTACAGAATGTCTCGGGCAAGCCAGAATTGTTTATTCCAGCGGAAATTATTTTGAAATTCTACAGCTACGATTGCATGAATATGCTGATTTCAGAAACATCAACATGTTTTATTACCTGCCGAAAATCATTGGTATCACATTGTTTGGATTTGTTGCGTCGAAATATTTTCTGCATAAAAAAGTGGCTGCACATAAATTATTGTGGGCGATTTCACTTGTTTTAATTGCAGTTGTTGCAATAATTATTTATCTGAAATATGAATCGGTTTTCAGCATCGAAGGCCCCTTTGCAATGGCTGCATTTATGGCCGGTTATGAGTTGATGAATTTATTTGTAGCATCAACTTATTTATTATTCATTCTTTTAATTGCGTCCTTCCCCGCCCCGGCACGGCTGCTGAAGCCATTTGCGCTCATGGGTCGCATGTCGCTCACCAACTATCTGATGCAGTCGCTCATACTTGGAATTATTTTCTATGGCTGGGGCTTTGGATTTTTCGGACAAACCAATGTGATGATGGTAGTTGGAATCGCGCTTGCAGTCTATGTTTTCCAGATTATCGTCAATATTGTCTGGTTCCGTTTTTACGATTCAGGACCGCTAGAAAAAGTTTGGAGAACGTGGTCGTATAGGAAACTCTTATGACATTTTTGATTTTCGAAATGAAAAACACTAATATACATTTTCCGTTTGTTTTATTGCTTCTGGTGCTGATTTCAGCCGGATGCGCCAAGGAAAAAAGATCAAACAAAGCCGCATTGAAAATGCAGGAATTTGTTATTGACATCTCTCAATATGCGCGTGGCATTGATCCTGATTTTATTGTCATTCCGCAAAACGGAATTGAGCTTGCATATATTGATGCAGAGCCCGATTTTTCATGCAACCTCGATAATTCCTACATAAACGCAATTGACGGCATTGGGATTGAGGAACTCTACTACAACGGGACTTTTCATTGGGATGATTACAGGCAACCACTGGCGGCGGAGCTTTACTATCACACAAAAATTCTTGTTTCGGAATATGTGAACAGCAGCACCATGACCAACGATGCATACGACATGAATTATAATGAAGGTTATATTTGTTTCGTACGTGAATCAGATAACTATGATTACACTCAAATTCCTTTATGGATCCCGGCTGAAAATGACAGCGACATTACAACACTGGCTGAGGCAAGGAATTTTTTATACCTCATAAACACTGAAAAATATTCATCAAAGCAGGCTTTCATTGACGCTGTTGCAGCCACCAACTATGACGTGATTTTAATGGATTTGTTTTTCGAAGATGATGCGTTTACATCTGCTGAAATCGGGCAATTGAAAACAAAGGCCAACGGCGGAAAGCGTCTGGTGATTGCATACATGAATATTGGAGCGGCGGAAAAATTCAGATACTACTGGAAAGACAGCTGGAATATTTGTCAGCCCGGATGGATTAAAAATAAATACAATGGCTATGATGATGAGTATTGGGTGAAATTCTGGAACAAAGACTGGCAGGAAATAATTTACGGCAACAATGATTCCTATACGAATAAAATTCTCGATGCCGGCTTTGATGGCGCGTATCTGGATAATGTGGAGGCGTATTATTTTTTGTATTATAAGGATTAAAATTTAATAAATACACAATGAACAAATTTCTGATTTCGACGATTGCCCTGCTGATCTTTATTACAGCACAAAGCCAGAATTCTACTGACTCAATTACTATTGTCAGAAGCAATAATATATCATTCATTCAGAACAATATAGTTCTGACTCCCAAAAGACTTGCCGGAGTACTGAAATCAAATACCACATCATACAAAGAGCTGAGAGCTGCCAAAAACAATTTGTTTTTTTCTGATTTGTTCAGTTATGCAGGAGGCTTCATGATTGGCGCTCCGCTTGGAACTGTCCTGGCAGGCGGGAAACCCGAATGGGCCCTGGCCGCGGCTGGTGTTGGATTGGTTGTTGTTTCCATTCCACTTCGCCTGGCTTACTCGCGACGCACAATAAATGCGGTGAATATTTACAACACAGATCTGAAAAAAAACGGGTGTTTGCAAAAGGAAGTCCATCTGGCTGCAACCTCTAATGGATTTGGATTAGTTATGAAGTTCTGATTTGTGGATGTGGATGGAGCTTTACGCTTGTCAATAATAGCTATTCATGAAGAGAACTTTACAGTGCTGCAATCCTGTTTCAATTGCTATCGGAAGGCGCTACTGTAGCGCTTTTAAAATACGTTGGGCGTAGTCTGTAAAATGTAATTGCAGGGTTGAGTCTCCAGACTCAACCCTGCAAATTTTTCATTAAAGACTACGCCCAACCTGGATTTACAGCGCTACAGAAGCAAAACTTATAAGAAGAAAACTTTGTTTCTTTCATTCAAAAGACTTTATCTCAAAACGCCAATAATATAATGTGATTCCATATCTGCATCTGAAAACATCAAATTTAAAAGATGGGTATTTCATTGTATTTCTGCATGTTATGTCAATATCAAAAATATTTTTCGCACAACACAATTTTTATTTGCTTTTTGATGTTTTTATATTGTACTTTTGCTATATATAAGTTTCTTTCATATTAAAAATTTGAAACATGATACCAAGTGATCTGCTGAAAGGCTCCCTGAAGTCCATCGTTCTGAAAATGCTCGCCGACGAGAAACGAATGTACGGGTATGAAATTACCCAAAGGGTGGAAGAATTGTCGGACGGAAAAATCAAACTCACCTTTGGCGCTCTGTATCCCATTTTGCACAAACTCGAAACCGATGGGCTGGTGAAAACTGAATCGGAAATTGTGAACAATCGCAACCGGATTTACTACAGTCTCACAAAAAAAGGCCAGTCGACCGCCAAAGAAAAGGTGAAGGAACTTGAAGACTTCATCAATACGCTGCGCACAATGATTAACCCTAAACCGGATCCTGCGCTATGCAAGGCCTGACCTTCAACCAGGTGAGCCAGATTGAGCGTCTTGTCAAATCCGAACAAATTGCGTTCTCGCATCTGGCCGATGATCTGATCGATCACATCTGCTGCATGATTGAAGCAGAATGCGCATCTGGACTGAGCTTTGACGATGCTTTCAGAAAAGCCAGACTGCAAATTGGCGATACCCGCAACATTAAAAAAGTTGAAGAAGACACGCTTATATTAATCGACAAAAAATACAGAAACATGAAAACAACAATGAAAGTTTTTGCACTCATCAGTTTGATAATGATTGCATTTGGTTCGGTGTTCAAAATCATGCACTGGCCCGGAGCCAGCGTCCTGTTTCTTCTTGGGTTCGGACTACTCGCCTTTGTATTCTATCCCTCGGCCATATCGGTCATGAGGCGCGAGTACAAAATAAAGTGGGGAGGGCTCATCTATCCGGTGGCGCTCATCGGAGGTATTGCCCTGATGATGGGAATTCTGTTCAAACTGCAGCATTATCCGGGGGCATCATATCTGTTGCTGACTGGATTTGTACTATTTATTTTTGTATTGATTCCATCGATTGTAATTTCAAAAACCAGCACAACTGAAAGCAAGTTTATCAGGCGGACAAACATTGTAGGAGCCGCTTCGATAGCTGTTATTCTGGTAGGTCTCTGCAGTAAATTTTTTCACTGGCCCGGTGCGGCAGTCGAACTTTTTGTCGGATCGATCGCGCTCAGCCTTGTCTGGCTGCCATTGTACACATACTATGCTTTCAGAGAAAGTGCATTTATCAAAGGCGGATTTATTTATCTGTGCATGGCCGTGATTCTATTCAACCTCTTCAACATGCTGCTGGCACTGAATATCTCACGTGTGGTGTATAAGGATTTCGTTCAGCCATCCATTACTTTAAACAGCGGAACTGATTCTTTCATAAAATACAATGCTTCGCTTATTAACGCTGCAGCAGCGGATTCCACGACCGACACCACACTTGTAAATAAAGTCAATAAAATCCATCAAAGCTCCAAAGAACTCATTGAATATATCAGTGGGGTAAAAACAAGTCTGGTCGCGCTGCTCGATGAAATCCCCGAAAGCGAAGCGCAGTCAATGTCAGATGATTATTATCTTCTGCAAAATAAATTCGATGTAGCAATTCCGACAAAATACCTTTATGGAGAAAACGGAAATGATGGAGTTGGTTACAATGTGCAAATGAAAACCGAAGCATACCGCAACCTTCTGCTGGCCGAGGCCGGCGATGATCAGGACGAAGTGGAATTCATCAAACAGCTGTTGCCCACCTCGCCGGTAAAAATGGTTCTAAGCGGCGACGATGTATCGTGGGTAATGTATCATTTCTACAATATTCCTGCAATTGGAGTACTCAACACTTTGTCGGGGCTTGAATACAAAGTGGCACTCGCCGAAAACAGCATGATCAGCCACCTGAAAGAAGTACAGAAGGAAACGAAACAATAATTCCAAAATAATAACTGACATGAAAAAGTTCATATATATATCAGGCGTTGTGCTGGTCAATCTGTTTGTCATCGGCACTATTTGTAAGCTTCTCCACTTTCCGGGCGCCAACATTTTTATTCTCACAGGGCTTGTGCTGTTTGTTGCAGCATTGCTGCCCTTGGCGCTCATCAATAATTACCGCAACAACGGAAAAGAAAAAGGCACGCTGTACATTGCTGCCTATCTAACTTCTGCACTGATTCTGGTTGCTGCTATGTTCAAAATCTTTCACTGGCCCGGTGCCAGTTATCTGATGATTGTTGCCACCCCACTTCCATTTGCGTTGTTTCTGCCTGTATTTCTGTATCACAATCGCAAAAATGAACCACGACAGAGTCTCAACTTTATTGGCGTCATGCTGTTGCTGGTGTATGTGGCGGTCTTCAGTAGTTTGATTGCGTTGAATGTGAGTAAGACTGTAATTGACGGAATAACCATAACTGCCCATGATTTTTCAACTTCAACAGAGGTTTTCGAAGCAAAAAATACGGCAACCTATCAATCAATTTCAAAAACCAGTCGTACTGAAACACCAGTAGCAATCAACGATCTGAAAAAGAAAACCGAAGACGTCTGTCAAAAGATTGAAGCTGTACAAAAAGAACTGATACAAAACATCGATGGGGAGGAATCTCCTGCATTCAGCTCTGAAAACAAGATCAACATCAATAAAGTACAGAACTTCACCGAAAGCAATACAACTACAGCCATCATGCGTGGATACGATAATCACGCAGGCAAAGCAACAGAGCTGAAAACAATGCTTGAAGAATACCGGTCATTTCTCATGGAGGTCGCAGTTGATGCAGATTTACAACAACTCATCGGTTCGCTGCTGTTGACAAATGATAAACCATCTGCCGTCAATCCCGGCGAAACCGATACCTGGGAAGATCAGTATTTTCCACGCAATGCTTATCTGATAACCATTCTCGGAAATCTTTCAGCATTGGAAAACAATGTACGCATTGCTGAATCATGTGTGCTAAAACAGTATTGAGTTTGCTCATCCGCTGACAAAATCATATTTGCCTGCACTAAGCAAAAAAAATTCCCGGACTGATGCACTGCTTGGATCCGGGATTTTTAATATTTGATTGAATAAAGTTCTTTGGTACAAAAATCAATACCAATCCTTGTTTTGAGTATCATAACCAACAATTTCATTTCCTGATTTTGTTAAGCCGAAATAAGAATAAATATGTCTAGCCACTTATTAAACGACAATTCAAGAAAAAACAATTCGGTGTACAATCATTTTAATATTCAATCAATTTTGCTTAATATTGTTGCACCAAATCACGCTCGTATGAAGATTAATTCAAAAATAAGATCGTTTATGCTTCTCAGCATTGTCCTGATTGGCATAATTCAATTTGCTGGCTGCACAAAAAACAACAACGAAAAGGAAATCAAATCGCTGATTGTGGCTAATGATGCGGTGATGAAAACAGATGCCATAATAGAGAATCAGGTAAAAGGACTTTTTAGTATGATCAGAGTCAGTCACATGATTACTCCTGGAAAAACAAAAGATATGATGGAAAAAAGCGAGGCGTCTTTTGAAAAGTATCAGTCGTTAATAGATTATGTGCAAAATCTAAAATATGAACTTATTAGTTTAGTAACAGGAATTTCGGCTGAACAGGTTCAAATCGCAGAAGAATATTCAATTAAAGAAGACTCGAGTTTTCTATCAAAATTCACACGATTGGATAATTATGAAATCCCGACCAAGTTTCTGTTCGAAACACACAAAAACAATGGTGGGCTTCCAATAACAACTGAGCTTAAACACCGGATTGTTGCATATAAAAATGATATGAAAGCATTGTTGGGTTTCAATAACTCGAGACGTGTCAATCTAGGTCTTAATGTTGAAAAAATGGTTTCATTAACCGATAACAAAGATTTTCAAACATGGGAAGACGCAAATTTCAGGAACACAAGTCTTGCGGCAGATGTTTTATTACTCAATACACTAATTACTGAAATCAGATCTGCTGAGATTCAAGTTTTGGCATATTTGTATCGTACTGTAAGTGGTCCTGATCCTGAATATAATTCAATATTTGCAAAAGCGATTGCTGTAAGTAATCATGTACGTGTTGGCGACGTGTATGAAGCGGAAATTTTTGTTGCGGCCTATGACTCACAATATAGTCCACGAATAATAATAGGCGCAGGTGTCGATACTTCGACAATGACGGTGCTTGGTAATCCGATAGTAATTAAAGGGAAAGCTGGCAAAGGTATTTATAAAGTGCGTGCTGACAAACCCGGCGAGCATAAATTCGGCGGCGTTGTTGAATACACCACAAGGTATGGTACTACTGCAAGATATCCATTCAGTTCCTCTTATTTTGTTGAGCCAAAATAAAATGCATAGGTAAACAAGTAATCTTCACGGAATTTGGCCAGAAGAGATCCCGGAGCAAGTCCGGGAACTCAGTGGTAAATAGATTTCATGTCTTTGTGAACTCGCGGCAAAACACCCATTGGGCGCGCGTCTCCGGCTTGCAGCGTTTCACGTTGACGCGTAACCTTGTGTGGGTTGTTGTGTCTTTGTGCCCTCGTGGCAATTCCGATAGTATCGAAACTCTCTGCGTCTCTGCGACCTCTGCGAGCAGCTCTCGTGCACACTCTGCGCACCCCACTGAATCAGGCTTCATCGCAGATGAAGATTGATTCTATTCGCGTTCATAAGACCTGCTGAGGGAAGCAAAATCCATTCGCGCAAATTAGTATAATTCGCGGAAGAAAAATGGAGATGCTGCGAGGGTTTTCCAGGAGATCCCGGCACAGTAAGCAAAGCTGTGTCTCAATCAGCGACCGGGAACTCAGTGGTATCAATTTTTTGTGCCTTCACGTAAAACGTGACAAGTAGTGTCTTCGCGGCAAAATTTCTCTCGACTCCGCGTGCAATTCTCTGCGTCTTTGCGCTCTCTGCGAGCAACTCTACCAACTCAGCGCGACGATTTTTGCGAGCAGCACCTCAGCGTGCTTCACGTTCGATTCGTGCGTCCAGCCGGCAATGTGCGGGCTCAGCACTACTTTATCGCTTTGCGTCAGCCAGGTGAATTCAGGTGGCAGCTCCTGTTTGAAGAAATTTTCGAAACTGAAATCTTCCCATTCGAGCACATCGAGCGCGACACCTAACACCAATCCCGCTTCGAGTGCGGTAATCAATGCTGATGTTTTGCACACCATTCCGCGCGAAGTATTGATGAACCAGATCGGTTTACGAAAAGAATCAAAGAAATTTTCATTCGCCAGATATGTCGTTTCTTCGGTCAGGGGCACATGCAGACTCACGACATCGCATTCCTCAAACAAAGTCTGCATGGGTTGTTCTTCTACAATCGCGCTTCCATAGCCGGTTTTATACTTGTCGTAAGCGATCACACGGCAGCCGAAACCGCTTATTTTCTGCGCGAAAGCGCTTCCCATATTTCCATAGCCGATGATGCCAACAGTTTTTCCGGTCAGCTCAAAGCCACGGTTGGCCTCACGTTTCCAGATGCTTTTGCGAACTTCATTGTCGGCGCGCCGCAGGTTGTTCATCAGCATTAGCAACATTCCGAGTGCCTGTTCGCCGACGGCATCCCGATTGCCTTCGGGACTGCTGAGGCATGCGATGCCTTTGCTTTCTGCAAAAGCAACGTCGATGTTTTCCATTCCGGCACCGGCACGCGCAATGAAACGTAGGTTTGATGCGCATTCCAGAACATCACGAGTTAAAGTGAATTTACTACGTACAACGAGTCCGGTCACATCCGGCAACATCGCCTTCAGATCGTCAAGCGTTCCTGAAAAGAGTTTCACCTCAAAGCCAGCATCCTCCAGTTTTTGCGGAAGCAGTGGATGCGTGGTGTCGAGAAATAATATCAGGCCGCGGGAATTCATGATGCAAAGATAAGAATTAGTGGCCAGTTGTGAGCTGAGCAAATGTGGAAATGTGCGGTTTCGCCGATGCGACGCGGAGTTTATCCCGCTGGAAGCGGGGCGCATATGCAAATATGAGTAATATTGAAACTGGCTGCTAACTACTGGCAATTGATATGGCGTATTTGCGATTATTAAAAGAAGCATCGCCGATCTCTCTGCGTCGATGAAATCGACCTGAGTGCATCGGCCTGGACAGTAGTTTCCAACAACGCAGAGAGGTTGCTTCAATTAGCACTGCCGATCTCTCTGCGTCGATGAAATCGACCTGAGTGCATCGGCTGGCATGGTAGCTTCCCACAACGCAGAGAGGTCGCTCCGCGACGCACTCAGATGCGGGAAGATTTAGATTAAATCAGTTGGTGAATAATTATCTATCGAAAATTTAAAATTATCAGAGCTCTCAAAAAACTGCTTCATGAAAGCAATGTTAGTAATACCATCATTTTTCCCACTTATTAGCGATTTACATGAAGACCATTTGTACTTCTCAGCGTACTTGCAAATTGAATGTTTCACGGGATTGAAATTTATATATAGAAACAGAGTTGTCAAATAATCGTCATTTTCCACAAGGACTCTTTCGTATTTCTTCTCAATTACAGAACCCGTTCTCTTGTAAACTCCATTGCAATGCAGAGTATAAGTGCTGAATAAATGTTTAAATTGCATTCCTGGCTTAGGTCTAACGACATTGTTCTTACCTAAAAAAGTATGTGAGTATAAATTCCATTTATCAGCCAAATTTCTGGAATTAGCATTTGCAGGATTCAAATACCCAATTTCATCATCATCCTTTATCCGTACTAAAAAATGAAAATGATTTTTCATTAAGCACCACGAAAGCGTATCAGCAATTCCGGAAATAAAAATCTTGTATAGTTTCATAAAATACAAGTAATCAGATGAGGTCTGAAACATCACGTCCTTATTGTTCCCACGGTTATATATATGGTAATACCTGCCGTTTTCAAGTAAAATGCTCATATTCTAAACAAATTGATTTTAGTAAATATAGAAAAAAATGACATGGTTGATATAAATTTTCTTTCTATTTAGAGTGTTTTTAATCAGGATTCAAGCCGATCTCTCTGCGTCGATGAAATCGACCTGAGTGCATCGGCCTGGACAGTAGTTTCCAACAACGCAGAGAGGTCGCTTCAAGAAGCACTGCCGATCTCTCTGCGTCGATGAAATCGACCTGAGTGCATCGGCTGGCATGGTAGCTTCCCACAACGCAGAGAGGTCGCTCCGCGAAGCACTGCCGATCTCTCTGCGTCGATGAAATCGACCTGAGTGCATCGGCTGGCATGGTAGCTTCCCACAACGCAGAGAGGTCGCTCCGCGACGCACTCAGGTTGTGGAAAGGCAGCTCCGCGACACACTCAGGTTGTGGGGAGAGAAAATTCGAAAATTTCAATTACTTTTGTAGGAATAATTTCAAAGTGATATGGCAACAATCTGGCAAAAGCTGTTTGGCAACAAGGCTGACAAGGATATGAAAGAAGTGGCTCCCTATGTTGATAAAGTACATGTGGAGTATGAAAAAATCAAAAAACTAAGCAACGACGAACTCAGGGCAAAAACCCTTGAATTCCGTGAGCTGCTGCTGGCTTCAGTGAAAGAGCAGGAAGATCAGATCAAGGCATTGAAAGATCAGATCGAAACAAGCTATGAAATGCCGATTGATGAGAAGCAAAAATTATACGGCGACATTGATAAACTTGAAAAGCAGGTTTACGAAATAACGCAGGAGAAGCTCACTGAGATAATGCCTGCTGCATTTGCTGTTGTAAAAGACACTGCCCGACGTTTTAAGGAAAATGAAGAAATTGAAGTTACCGCCACTGAATTTGACAAAGAGCTGGCTGCCAAGCGCAACAGCATTGTTATCAGAGGCGACAAGGCCTATTGGAAAAACACATGGACAGCCGGAGGCACCACGATTGCATGGGACATGGTTCACTACAATGTTCAGCTTATCGGCGGTTATGTACTGCATTCAGGAAAAATCTCTGAAATGGCTACAGGAGAAGGTAAAACGCTGGTCGCCACGCTGCCTATGTACCTGAACGCGCTTCCGGGAAAAGGTGTTCACGTTGTAACCGTCAATGATTATCTCGCCAAACGTGACTCTGAATGGATGGGCGTTTTGTTTGAATTTCACGGTCTGGTGGTAGATTGCATCGATCGCCACGAACCCAACAGTGCCGCTCGCAAAAAGGCCTATCTGGCCGATATTACCTACGGTACCAATAATGAATTTGGTTTCGATTATTTGCGCGACAATATGGCCCGTGGCATTGATGAAATCGTTCAGCGCGGTCACAACTACGCCATCGTCGATGAAGTTGACTCCGTTTTGATTGACGATGCCCGTACACCGCTCATTATTTCAGGTCCTACCAGCAAAGGCGACCATCAGGAATTCGATGACTTGAAGCCCTTTGTTGTTCTGATTGCCAACGCTCAAAAAAATATTTTCAACGGATTTCTGGCCGAAGCAAAACAATTACTTTCCAAAGAAAATCCCACATCGGAAGAAGAAAAGCTCGGCGGGGTTGCACTTTTGAAATGTTTCAGAGGTCTGCCTAAAAACAAGGCCCTGATTAAGTTTCTGAGTGAGCCCGGCATGAAGACTCTGCTTCACAAAACAGAAAATCTCTACATGGCCGAGAACATGAAGAACATGCATCTGATTGATGATGAATTGTTCTTTGTGATTGAAGAAAGACAAAACTCGATTGAACTTACCGATAAAGGTATTGATCTTCTGACTGAAAAAACAGGCGATGCGAAATTTTTCATCCTGCCAGACATTGGATCAGAGCTGGCAGATCTTGAAAAATCAGGATTGTCCGACACTGAACGCATTGAGAAAAAACAGCTGCTGCGACAGGATTATGCTATAAAATCAGATCGCATTCACACCATGAATCAGTTGCTGAAAGCGTACACCCTGTTTGAGATTGATGTTGAATACGTAATCATCGACAATAAAATTAAGATTGTTGATGAGCAAACCGGTCGTATCATGGAAGGACGGCGTTACAGCGACGGTCTTCACCAGGCCATCGAAGCCAAGGAAAATGTAAAAGTTGAAGCGGCTACGCAAACATACGCTACCATCACTTTGCAGAATTATTTCCGCATGTATAAGAAGCTCGCTGGTATGACTGGTACTGCCGAGACTGAAGCAGGTGAGTTGTGGAATATCTATAAATTGGATGTGGTTGTAATTCCTACAAACCGGCCCATTGTCCGGAAAGATCATCAGGACCTCGTTTACAAAACCAAACGGGAAAAATTCAACGCCGTCATTGATGATATAATTCTTCTGAAAGAACAGGGACGCCCGGTATTGGTTGGTACCACATCGGTTGAAACATCAGAGTTGCTCAGTCGCATGCTGACGATGAAAAAAATAAAGCACAGCGTACTTAATGCAAAACTGCACGCAAAAGAAGCCGATATTGTTGCTGCAGCCGGGCAGGCAGGCAGTGTTACGATTGCCACCAACATGGCCGGTCGTGGTACGGATATCAAGCTTGGAGCTGGTGTAAAAGAAGCCGGTGGTCTGGCCATTATCGGTACCGAACGCCATGAATCACGACGAGTTGACCGCCAGCTGCGTGGACGTTCCGGACGTCAGGGAGACCCGGGTTCAACTCAATTCTATGTTTCGCTCGAAGATGATTTGATGCGCCTTTTCGGTTCCGACCGCATCGCCGGCATTATGGATCGTCTTGGCTTGAAAGAAGGCGAAATGATTCAGCACAGCATGATCACAAAAGCCATCGAACGCGCTCAGAAAAAAGTGGAAGAAAATAACTTTGGAATCCGTAAGCGGCTTCTGGAGTACGATGACGTTATGAACTCACAGCGTGAAGTTATTTATAACCGGCGTCACAATGCGCTTTATGGTGATAAATTATCGATTGACTTATCAAATATGTTCAGCGATATTGCCGAAACCATCGTTGCTGATGGTCAGGATTCACGCGACTTTGACCTGTACTCATTTGAAGTAATGAAAACTTTTGCCGTTGAACCAGGTATTGATGAAAAGGAATTCTTTTCAGAAAATACTGCAAAAATGGCAGACAAACTTTTTGAACAGGCCTATTCGGAATACGAGCAAAAATGCGAAATTACAGCACAGCGGACATTCCCCATTATTAAAGAAATTTTTGAAAACACCAACCGCAAATACGATGATGTAGCCATTCCATTCACTGATGGAAAGAAATCTTTCACCGCATTAGCCAACATTAAAAAATCATTCGAAAGTCAGGGCAAGGAAGTCATGCGCGGTGTTGAGCGAAGTCTTGCTCTTGCCATTATTGACGACGCATGGAAAGAACATCTGCGCGAGATGGATGATTTGAAGACGAGTGTGCAGAATGCTGTTTATGAGCAAAAGGATCCTTTGTTGATTTACAAATTCGAGTCATTTGAATTATTCAAACAGATGCTGACAAAAGTGAGTAAAGATTTACTTGGCTTTCTCACACATGGTCGCATTCCGCTGGCTGAAGACAGGAAACTCACGGAAGCTGAACAAACGCGTCGGAGTAATAATACCAATCTGAAAACAAGCCGTGAATCGGATATTCCAGGAACTCAGCATCCGAAATATCATGACCCAAGCACCAATCAATCAATAAAAGAGCCCGTACGCGTTGAGAAGAAAGTTGGTCGCAACGATCCATGTCCGTGCGGTAGCGGAAAAAAATTCAAAGCTTGCCATGGCAAGGACAGTGCTGACTAAAACTGCATTTTAAAATTCCAGATGCCTTACCCCGCTGTCATACTGAGCCCCCTGTGAAATGCGATATAAAGTACGTCGAAGAATTAGCAGCGGACTTCCACATAATTTGATTAATTGAATCAATGGTCAAACGCAGCAAACATAGAATCAATCGCTGGTACATAGTACTTGTTGGATTTCTGCTGTTGATTTTCGCATTGTTTTTTACAAATCCGGGGAAGTTCTTTGTTTCGTGGTTGCGCTACCAGAGCGGAATTCAGAAGAGTCCTCCGGAAAAAGTCACTCGCCTTGGTGTTCCACTCCCGGATGGCTACAGTGTGTACGGCATCGATGTATCGCGCTACCAGAACAATATTGAATGGCTGAGAGTTGCTGATTTCAAATCAGAAGATTTCACCGTCGAATTCGTTTTTATAAAAGCAACTGAAGGCAAAACACTGCGAGATCCAGCCTTCCCGGTCAACTGGGATGGCGCAAAAGAAGCAGGAATTCCACGCGGGGCCTATCACTATTTCAAACCAGGAATTGATGCCGAAGCTCAAGCCAATCATTTTTGCAGAACTGTTACAATGGAAAAAGGGGATCTTCCGCCAGTGCTCGATATTGAGGAAACTGCACGTGGCGTTAGTCGCAATGCCTTGGTAAAATCGCTTTGGACCTGGCTTCAGATTGTGGAGCAGCATTATGGAGTAAAACCAATTGTATATACAGGTGTTGTTTTTTATGAAACTTATTTAAGTGGAACTTCAATTGAAAAATATCCCCTTTGGGTAGCACATTATTACAAAAAACGTCCAGCTACATTTGCACAATGGAAATTCTGGCAATTCAGCGATAAAGCCAGCATCGACGGCATCTCCGGACCAGTGGACGTGAATGCGTTTTCAGGCGACCTTGATCAACTGCAGGAAATGTTGAAATAGTTCAGCGCAATCTGAATTCACTTCAATTACAAATACAATCATTTTGCGAAGCATGATAAACATCATGGCTGTATCATTACACAGTATTTCTAATTCCGGTAACTTTGCATTCAGAAAATTTTAAGCATTAAAACACATTGTTATGAAATACCTGATTGTTGGCGGTGTAGCCGGCGGAGCAACAACTGCAGCACGATTGAGAAGACTGGATGAAAAAAGTGATATCATTGTTTTTGAACGCGGAGAGTATATTTCTTATGCAAATTGCGGTCTCCCATACTATATAGGTGGTACAATTCAGGATCGTGAAAATCTGTTTGTCCAGACTCCACAAACATTCGGACAACGATTCAACCTCGAAGTCCGTAATTTTTCAGAAGTAACCGGCATCGACAAAGATAAAAAAGAAGTCACGGTACGAAAAGTACTCACAGGTGAAACCTACACCGAAAGCTATGATAAACTGGTGTTGTCGCCCGGCGCAGAACCCGTAAAGCCGCCCATTCCGGGCATTCAGCAGGAAGGAATTTTCACGCTGCGTAATGTACCCGATACCGACAAAATCAAACAATATATTGATGAGAAAAAACCGCGTCATGCTGTTGTTGTAGGCGCCGGATTTATTGGTCTTGAGATGGCCGAAAACCTGCATAAAGCGGGGCTGCGCGTTACCATTGTCGAAATGGCCGAACAAGTAATGTCCCCACTCGATTATTCTATGGCCGCGATGGTTCATCAGCATCTGAAAACAAAAAATGTTGAGTTCTATCTGAAGTCTTCAGTTGCTTCGTTTGCACAAAAAAATAATCGCATCGAAGTGAAAATGAATTCCTCAAAAACCATCGAAACCGATATGGTTATATTATCCATTGGCGTAAAGCCCGACAGTCAGCTGGCCAAAGCTGCAGGCCTTGCAATAGGCAAATCGGGTGGCATCGTGGTGAATGAATTTTTGCAAACAACGAACGAACATATTTACGCGGTTGGCGACGCCATTGAATTCCCCAATCCGATTACCGGAACAAATATGATTACATATCTAGCCGGCCCCGCCAACAAACAAGGACGCATTGCCGCTGATAATCTCGTTTTCGGAAATAAAAAAACATACAAGGGTTCAGTAAATACAGCCATTGCAAAAGTATTCGATGTTACGGTAGCAGCAACAGGTGTTTCCGGAAAACAGCTCGGCAAGCTGAATGTGCCGCATATTGATTCAACAACGCATTCATCCTCACATGCGGGCTATTATCCGGGAGCACAGCCGATGACCATAAAAATTTCGTTTGCACCTGACAATGGGCGTTTACTGGGCGCACAAATTGTCGGCTACGAAGGAGTAGATAAACGGATCGACTTGCTCTCTACGGCCATTCAACATGGCGCTACTGTGTACGATCTGGCTGAAATTGAACACGCCTATGCCCCGCCCTTTTCATCGGCCAAGGATCCGGTGAACATTGCAGGCATGGTTGCGGAAAATATTCTCAATGGTGTTTCAAAACCAATCTCATGGCGCGAAGTACATAAGGAATCGCGCAGTGAAATGTTTTTGCTCGATATCCGCACCCGCGATGAATTTCAGTTGGGAACCATCGATGGCGCCGTAAATATTCCACTCGATGAATTGCGCGATCATCTGAATGAAATTCCGAAAGACAAAAAAATTATTGCTTTCTGCGGCGTTGGTTTGCGCGCACATGTTGCATGCCGGATACTGACCCAGAGCGGATTTGATAAAGTGTATAATCTTTCCGGCGGACTGAAAACGTACGAAACAGCCAGTCAGAAACAAAGCAACGAAGACATTTTCGCCAATGATTATATCGGCATCGATGATCATATTTATCAGGGCAGCAAACAAAAACCAGTGGCAACAAGAGTTATCGCTGAGAAAATAAAAATCGTTGACGCCTGTGGATTGCAGTGTCCTGGCCCGATTCTGAAACTTAAAAAATCAATGGATGACATTGCCGAAGGCGAAGCCATCCGGATTACCGCTTCCGATGCGGGTTTCTATAAAGATGTTGCGGCCTGGGCCAAGGTGACCGGAAACGAAGTGGTTGAGCTTACACAAAACGGAGCTGAAATAACTGCACTTATTACAAAAGGAAAAGCAGCTGAACCGACCATTCAGTCTCATCAGACAGGCACCAGTGCCACACTGGTTGTTTTCAGCGACGATCTCGATAAAGCGCTTGCGACCTTTGTAATTGCTAACGGTGCCGCGGCTATGGGTAAGAAAGTAACGCTGTTCTTCACTTTCTGGGGATTGAATGTTATAAAACGATTGAACAAACCGCAGGTGAAAAAAGATTTCTTCGGAAAAATGTTTGGAATGCTCATGCCAAAATCAAGTCGAAGACTGGGTTTGTCAAAATTCAACATGGCCGGAATCGGGCGCTCAATGATGCGCAAACGCATGGCCAGCAAACAGGTCGATGCACTTGAAAAAATGATTCTGACGGCTCAGGAAATGGGTGTTGAATTCGTCGCCTGCCAGATGTCGATGGATGTGATGGGCGTTTCCGCGTCCGAGTTGATGGATGGCGTACAGATTGGCGGCGTGGCTACCTATCTCGAAAAAACGGAAGGCAATCTGAATCTGTTTGTGTAAAAACTTGCGCTGAGATCACTGCAGCTGAATTCTGAAAACATGGGATTCATCTTCGTAACTGATTACGACAAGATATGATCCACGCTCCAACGATGCAACATCAACAATTGCTTCCTGTGAATTATAATTCTGGCTTAAAACAATCTGTCCTGCCGAGTTGATCAGCTGTAGCTGGAAGTCGCCACCAGCGCGGTTTTCTATAATCACGTAGTCGCTGGCTGGATTCGGATATACGCTAAATGAATTTTCATTTTCCAAATCAGCAATAGCATTTGGTCCCGGCAATTCAAGATTCAACGCGAATTCCGAAGTGTTGCCGCTGCTGTCGGTAGCTGTTGCTGTCACATAGTTCCACGCAAGCACGATTGTTATTTCAAAGCTGAAAGTGCCACCGGCTGCGGGAGAAACAAATCCGAGAAATTCGTTGGCTTGTCCATGACCGCTTGCATCGCCGCTGCTGCCGAAAAATTCAACGCTACAATATTGCGCCAGCGGATGATCAAGATGTCCGTATACGGTGGTTTTATCAAGACCAGCATCAAATGAGGCTGAATCAAGTTCCGGAAAGTTCATCAGCTTATTGGCGCCGGCATCGCTGTCGCCGGCATCGTTATCAGTCACACCCTGTGGATACAGATCGATGCCCAGCTGCGCGTTTCCGTAAATCAGATTTTCAGAAAAGGTGTTTCCGTAATCGGCGGCGGTCAACACAGTAATACCATTGCCTCCATTAAATGCAATTACATTTCCCGAATCTGGTTTACCAATCACGTTGTACTGTCCTCCTTCCGCAATGCGGATTCCATCGCCACCATTGCCCAGTGGTTGTGTCCCGGTAATATCGGTTCCAATAAAATTTCGTGTGATAATATGTTCATTGGTTCCTGTAATATGTATGGCAATACCGCTCTGAATATTTCCAGATATCACGTTTTTGTCAAGTATATGCCGTGTTGCAATGCCATCGATCACAACTCCGTTTCCATTCGGAACGGCCGATGTACCTGAAAAGTTAGTTCCAATCAGGTTTCCATAACACCAGTTTTCTGTCGTACCATTGTTGTATAAAAACAATCCATATCCAGTATTACCTGAAAGCAGGTTCCCTTCTCCGTTTCCGAGTCCTCCGACGGTATTGAAATGCGAACCGTCATCGAACAGAATTCCGTAGGTATTTGCAACAGCAGCAGTACCAGCTGCATTGGTACCTATGTAATTTCCCTGAATAATATTATGCTGCGTATCATAACCAATAAGCGGAAGTCCATACGCGACGTTGCCCGATATTACATTGCGCTCTGCCGGCGTGTTTCCGCCAATCTGATTGTATTGAGTGAAAGCTTCAAGACTGAGTCCATCGAAGTTTCGCAATGCAAAAGTTCCGGTGCGATCGATTCCAATATAATTATTGATCACCGTATTGTGGCTTGAACTCAGCAGCCGAAGCCCGATGTGTTCATTGCCGCTGATGATGTTGCGGTCTTCTGCATTGAGTCCGCCGATGGTTGCATATCCGGCGTTGTTTAAAAATTCAACACCAATGTAGCAACCTGCAGTGTCAGAGGCGTCTTCGTTGGTGCCGATGTAATTTCCTGCAATCACCCACCCTGTCGAGGGACTGCCGGAAATCTGAATTCCATACGTAAACTGCCGAATATTGAATCCGCGGATCGTAATGTTCGCTGCATTCATGGCGAAAAAACAGAAGTCAGTACTCCCTCCTCCATCCAGCACAATTTCGGGTCCTTCAGGATTGTTGTTTCCAACATTCGTGGTCTGGGTTGATCCGTCAATCGTAATGTTGGAGCCGATGATGTAGGGCAATCTGGCAGCATTGGTGATGTGTATGATCCAGACACCCTGAGCCGCATTGTAATTCGGATCGCTTACAGGAATATTGAACACAATGCTGTGCGGCGCACCCGGAGCGGTGTTTGCAGTTGTTATTGCCGCCTGTAAACTTCCAGCACCCGACGTGTTGGTGTTGGTAACGGTGTACACCGTGGCTTGCGCTGTTAGTGCGAAAACGCACAGAAAAAAGATTGGAAATATTCTCATTGTATTTCATTTCTTTTGGCTGTCACTCTGAGCGGAGTCGAAGAGTCAACAGCCATTTGCATCAATATCAACCGCTAATCATCCTTCGACTCCGCTCAGGATGACAAGGTGATTTTTCACTTCACAATATCAAATTTCGAAACCAGCAGTCTTCCATCCTCTGTCAACACACGCACAACATACACACCGCTCTGCAACTCAATTCCGAATGACAATTGAAATGTATTTTCATTGAGTCCGGTTTGCTCAAAAACTTTGCGGCCGTCGAATGCGAAAATGGAGACACCTTCGATTACAGCTCCTGGAGCGGAAATTACAATGTTATCACGACATGGATTCGGAAAAACAAGAATCTTATTCGCAATTTCTTCTTCAACAGAAGCGATGACCGAAAAGTTTTCACAAAATTCCGAAGTGCTTCCACTCACACTGGTAGCTGTTGCTGTCATCAACATTCCATCCGTAATGCCAGGACCATAGAACATCCAGTTACCCGTTGCATCGCACCAGGTGCGGCCCAGGAACGTCTGGCCCTCACCGTGATTTATTGTTGAATCAGGTAATGCAATGAATAATTCGATGATTGCATTTTCCGGCGATCCGGTATCCAGTGTGCCATACACCCAAACCATTCCATTCGATGCATTGTATGCTGCGTGCGAAATCACTGGAAAATTCATAAGCTCATTTGGCCCGGCATCCACATCCCCGGCATCATTCGCATTGGGCCCTTCTGGAAAAACATCAATTCCCATCAACGAATTTTCGTAAATGCTGTTTTCTGAAAGGGTGTTATACAAAGTGGTATTGTCTTTTATTGCAAAACCGCATGAATCGTGGTATGCAATAACATTACCCAGCCCTTCGCCACCGATCTGATTGTACGAAGATCCGTTCCAGAGCACAACTCCAACGGTTCCGTTTCCTATGGCCGTTGTACTGTCGGCGCCCGGGCCAATGTAATTGCGTGTGACAATATTGCTGTCGGCATTTTCGAATAGAAGAATTCCGTAATGAGCATTGCCCGAAATCACATTCGCATCAATCGTATTCTGCGAACATTCCGAAATAACGCTGATGCCGTACAAATTAGGTCTGGCCTGCATTCCGGTAATGTCAGTTCCGATATAATTACCGATGATAGTATTGAAACTTGTACCCTGATCGGCAATTTCAATTCCGCCGAAACGATTTCCCGAAAAGATATTGCGTTCAGCTGGCGTTGTGCCGCCAATGATATTATACTTTGTTCCTCCGCCAATCAACAAGCCTGCATCGTTAGGCACCGTGTCGGTTCCGGCAGCATTAAGGCCCAGAATATTTCCGGTCATCGTGTTATAATAGGTTCCGGTTGTCACAATAAAAATTCCGTAACTGTAATTTCCGCTGAGTACATTGTTTTCAATCGGATTGTGGTTAGAGCCGCCATCCACGCAGATTCCGGTGGCATTGGGCAACGCGTTGTTTCCGGTGGCATCCACACCGATGTAATTTCCGACGACCGGATTGTAGCTGCAATTGCCGTAATACACCATGCCATATACACGGTTGCCCGACACTACATTGCGCTCTGCAGACGTGTAACCGCCCAACCGGTTGTGTTTTGCCACTGTGTTGAATTCAACGCCATTGCTCTGCAACAAAGTGTCACCGCCGATTTTGAAAGCATCGAGTCCGGTGGAATCGGGTCCGAAATAATTATTGATTAAAACATTACTGTCGGCAGCCTCAATGTACACACCCATTTCGAGATTGCCGGAAATGATATTTCGTTCAGTTGCCAATGTCCCTCCGATGGTATTTCTATTGGCATTACTGAGAATATTAATACCTGAATAATTATGCAGTGCAGTCATACCGGTGATATCGGGGCCGATGAAATTTCCTTTCACAACATTGTTGCGCGTACCGGTTCCGTTCATGACAATGGCGGCGCCCCTATTACCGGAAATAATATTTCTGTGTTTGTAAGTTGAGCCGCCAATGGTCGTATTGCTTGCATACGAGAGAATAATACCGTTTTCATTCGGAATACTGTCGGTGCCATGCACATCAGTTCCGATGCGGTTCCCGAAGATCTGATTGCCTGTGCTCGGTAAGCCGTCGATGACAATACCTGCAGTGGAATTTCCTGAAATAAGATTGAATTCACCACTTATCAAACTTCCGATGGTATTCGAAAAAGCGTTCTGAAGGCCGATTCCGTAGCTATTTGGTATCGCAGTAATTCCGCTGCTGTCGGTGCCAATGCGATTATTTTTAATGATGTTATTACTTGATTCCGTAATGGCAATGCCCGCCATGGTATTTCCGGAAATGACATTGTTGCTGATGGTATTTCCCGATGCACCGTTGGCAATTGCAACGCCATACATATTGGTCAGCGCAGCAGGAGCCGTAGCCGAATGATTGGTCCCAAGATAATTCTGAGTGACAATATTGCCTGTTGCCGTAGAATTATAAATCATGATGCCATATGAAAACCCCTGAATGACGAATCCTTTTACGGCGTTGCCCGGCGATACCAGCAAGATAGGATAATCAAAGGTTCCGCTGCCTTTACGCAGCACAATTTCATACCCGTAAATATTTGTATTACCCTGATTTGTTTGTTGCGAAGTCGCATCAATATTGATGTAGCCGGTGCTTATCATCGGGAGTGTCGAAATCAGCGTTATGGTAAACGTTCCGCTTCCTGCATCGTATCCCGGATCGGTGTTCGGAATGTCGAAATAAATATTGTCGGCACCTACGGCAGCATTGGCCGAAGTGATTGCTTCGCGCAATGAGCCGACGCCACTATCGTTTGTATTGATAACGGTGTAATTAGCTGTCAGAGCGCGAAACGACAATGCTATAAAAAATGAAACAAGTAACATTCGGGGCATAATACTTTCAATTTGGGATGCAAGGTAAAAAATATTTATTTGATGTGCATTTGTAAATCAATAAATACGAACTGCATTTATAAACAAAAAAAGCTGCCTTAATAAGACAGCCCCTATTTTTTCCGAGAATAGAATCACTGCGTTCTGATCACCGTCGCATGGCCAATGACATAAACCGGGAGTTTTTTGACAGAGATTAAATGCTGGTCGGTTGTTTTTCTGAATAATTGATGATGCGCTGTAAATGATGCTGGATCGCAAGATATGGGCTTTTTGGTCGATGCATAAAGATTTGTTTCCATCATGGCCCAACCTTTTCGCGTATAATACTCAGCCACAAAGTCGCCGGAATTACAAAACAATCGTAATTCACCAATATTGGCGCCATCGCCTCCATCATAGTTTTCAGTCCTTATAAACAGTGGAAAATACAGTGTGTCTTTTTGATTCTCGAATTTCGAAATCCATCCCCATTGAGTGTCTGACAAACCGAAATCAATAAATGAATTTTCGCCAAAAGCAAACCCTGTGTAAAACTTATTGGTTGGGGTCAACTGTACTGACTCCTTTGTTGGAGCTGAACGCAATTCCTGAAACACTTCGTCCTGCTCGCATGCTGTAATAAAAAATGAAAAAAATGCCAATATCAGCATTAATTTGAGTCTTGATTTTGTTTTCATGGCATCCAATTTTAAACACATAATATACAATTCTGGATGTTTATTTACAAGCAAAACAAATTAAATAACATATGAATTGTTTATGAGTGAGACGGCGCTCCGCATCAGGCTTTGGCCTCGACGAAGCAGGTTAAATTTTCCTGGAAAATCAGTTGAAAAATACTGCGGAAATTTGCCTCATTCGTGGACAAAAAAAGAAAACTCCCGGATCCTCTGTCTGGGAGCTTTCCGCTTCATGCTGTTTCATCTACAGCCGCCTTCAACAATCTCATCGTTGAACCGGCAGCATTGAGCAGGTGACTGCATGAGCAAATATCTATCAATATCATCAATCAAAAGCACTTCGAAAATCATACTCATTCGATTGCGAGGGTGATGTACTTAAATTTACGATAGATTAAGTGCCTCATGCAAATTAAATATGCATAAATTATTTCAGAAAAATACTAACACCTGAGTTTAACAGATTTTCAAGCCATTAAAAGAAGAAAACTCCCGGAAATTACCGGGAGTTCTTTTCAATGAATACTAAACCATCAGAAAGCAATTATTGCCGCACCGCTTGCTTTGAACAAACCACGGCATGAGCAATAACATAAACAGGAGGTCCGCCATTAAGTTCGATAAAGTATGCGTCTGATTTTGGGTCAGGATCTGAATTGGAATGTCCGAATAGCCCCGGAGAAATGGTTGTTGGAAAAGCCGAAGAAGCATATACATGAGTTTCGCTGAGAGAATACCCGCCGAAAGTTTCGAATTCAACTTTCAAACCACTGCCATTGTAACTGTATGTCACAGTCCCAACATGAAGGCCGTTGTTGATGTTGTTTTGTCCTGCACCTGCATACAATGGAGTTTCGAAAGTTCCACCTGTACTCAGCGTATATATCCATCCCCATCGGCTGCTTGTTAGGCCGGCATCAATAAAAGTGAGTGGGCCGTAACCGAAAGCAGTTTCGCAGGGACCAGCAGAATAGTAGTCGTCTTCACACATGAATTGCACTAAGAAATACATAGCCCAGCTGCCTTGCTCGTTCATCTGGCTGCCGTTTCCCCATGCAGTTTCTGTTTGTACCGCACCGCCGCTTCCGGTTTTATACAACGAAGCATGGGCTGCCAAATAAAGTACAGACGAGCACATATTATCATAGCCGCCAAAAGCGCTCAGGGGAATAGTGAATGTGTACGAAGTTGATCCATTCAGACCGCTGGCTTTATAAGGAAATTGACCAATTTTTGGATTTCCGGAATTGGTTTGGGGCATCAGGCTCAGGTCTGGTCCTACCCAGAGATGTACTTCGCTGAGGAACCAGTCGTTCATCGTGTTGTACGAAACATATAGATTGGTGTTGTCAAATGATACTGACACTTTTCCGGCTATCATGTTTTGACCTGCAATCAGGTCGACGCTGCTGATTGCGCCTTCTGTAACCTGAATTGTATTAATCTGGGATTTTGTGTTTTGCGGGATCATTTCAGCAGCATCCTTTTCACAGGAACTGAAAATGAATCCAGTTGCAAAAATCAACAATAGAATCGGGAATTTTATTTTTGTTTTCATGGCATTTTGATTAGTGGGATAAAAGTACCGCCATGACTCCCTTGATTGCAAACCAACATGATATAAATCACATCACTTTTCAAACAAAAGGAGTAAGTTAACAGATGAATTAATTTACCTGAATGATTTGGGAATGTTGCCACAAGGACACGAAGACACGAGAAAATATTGATTTCCTGGCGCCTTTGTTACAGTTTTTCAGAAAGCGACAATGCACCTAATTACCACATTTATCCGTGCTCCAGCACTTCTCAAAGCGCGTAATAACAATGCCGATTTCCCAGGCGTTTTTGTATTTGCTTTCGAAATCCAGAAATTTCATTGGCATATCATAGCTGATTGTTCCGTCAAGGGTAAAGGTCTTCTTGCCGCGACCATAAAAACGCAAACCTGCCGACCATGTGAGATGATTGCTGGATCGATAATGCAAGCCCAGACGGGCGCGGTCCCAATAGGCATAGTGCACAATTGGGAAAAAAATCGCATAGGTTCCGATTGCGAAATCACTGGTGCCATTGTACCGGTACAAACCATTCACTACGAAATTGACCTGCTCGATTTTTTTGATCAGAAAGCCTGCGTGGGCCTGAATTTCACGTCCTGGCAACACCGCAGTGTCAGCCCAGTCACTCAGAATATTATAAGCGGCAATGCCAATCTGGTTTTTGAAAATCTGGTCTTCCTGCCAGCAATATATTGAACCGCTACCCCACAATAGACCAGCATTTATGTCAAATTTTTTCTCCGCTTCGCTTCGCATATACCCTGGCTGAATGCCGAAGCCAAATGTGCTTTTTTTGAATGCATGCCGATAGGAAAATGAAAAGTAATCGGCAATGTATTCCGCACCGGCGCTGTCGCTGCGTCGGCGGTCATCCATAACGCCAAATCCAAAAGTGTTACCTGTCGCCTCGTCCATTACAAGTCCGTAGCCGCCGCTTTTTTTAATTATTTCCTTGCGAAAGTCGGCCGACAGTGTATTCCACTGCAGTGTGCCTCCTTCGTTGAATGTCTGGCTCCGGTGATTTTCCATCAATCGCCATTTTCCGGTCATAACGCCTGTCAATGCCGGATTCAGTCGCAACTCCGGCGACCAGAATATTCCATGCGGTTGCTGGCCAAAGCTGCGAAAGCTCATTGCCGTAATAAACAGAAGTAAAATAATTGCAGATTTATTCTTCATCTTCAGAAATTCCAAAAGTGTTTGCATAACAAATAACGCCATTGTAGGGACAATATTGGCAGGCTTTGGTGGAAGGTGTTGCAGAAAATGTCTGCCCGGGATCATAGATCTGTTCAACTAATTCTGTAATGGCTTCGCCAAAACCAGTCAGCTGCTCCTTAGTCAATACAAGTGATTCCTTTGATTTATTTTTCAACAGATCTGGTTTGTAACCGGTATTATTCAGCACAGGATAAACGCCACCGGTAATCGCAGTCACGTTTTCCTGAGAGGCGTATAGCCAGGAATAAAACATTACCTGCAACATATTCCGGTTTTCAGGGTCTGTGATTTGTGCAGGAATATCAGCGTCGGGAGAAATATCGAAAACAAACTCTGTCCTTTTGTGCGTTGTTTTAAAATCCATCACGCGCATAACGCCATTACAAAATTCAACACGGTCGGCAATGCCTTTCAGTGCAACTTTTCGTCCATCATGCAACGAAATCACAGGTTTTAGTTCAGCTTCAACCGCTTTGACATAATAATCTGCCGGGACCGAATCCTTCATCCTCTGCAGCCAATGAACAAGCGATTCCAATAAAATTTCTTTCACCAGATAATTATAACCGCTGGATAAATGAGCAATCTTTTCGTGTTCAAATGCTGCCTCCAGATGCGTTTCCGCAGCAGCTGCCATCGTTTCAAAATCTTGCTTCACCAGCACTTTGCCAAGAAAAGGGATGGTCAGCTTTTCAATGGCATCGTGAAACACGCTTCCCATGGTGTTTATGGCAATATCGCCGCTTTCATCCTCCCATTTTTCAATTTTATAAATACCTTCCAGTAAAAAGCGATATGGACATGCGATGAAATTATAGAATTTCGTGAACGACAATCCTGTATTGGCAATACTTTCGAGCATCACATTGATTTTCTCGCGATCAACCATTTCGAAGGGGCTGACTGCGCTTTTATCATATTTGATTCCCAAAACTCTGCGATTAGCTGTAATTGTCGAAAATGCCGGAAGCAACTCATGTTCGATTTGTGCCAGAAAACGACTAGGCTCCTTGCCATAAACCGGATCGCTTTCGGTATTGTAAATAAGCGTTATCTCACTCGCACGCTGCATCAGTCGCCAGAAATGATAAGCATACACCGCGTCGCGCTCATATTGCAGCGGCAGCTTGAGTTCACGTCTTACGTCATTCGGAAGAAATGAATCGCCTTGTCCACCGGCAGGCAGAAATCCTTCGTTAGCACCCAGAATAATCACGTTTTTAAAATCAAGCGATCTTGTTTCAAGCATTCCGAGAATCTGAATTCCTTTTAAAGGTTCACCTTTGAGGGGAATCTTGGCTATCTGCAGATGACGACGAATAAAATAAACAACGGAACCGATGGTGATATCTGAGACATCGCCGTAGCTTGTCAAAGTATTGTGCAAGGCCTTTAATGCCGAATGAACCAGCCATGCAGCCTCATGCTCCAGATCGACCTCGCGGCACTTTTCAAATAACTCGCCGGTAAGTTTTATCAGCCTTGTAAGCACCTCTTCCCATCCAGCACATGGAGAAACCAGACCAGGGATAATCGCATCAAAGCGTTTCAGAAAAAGCGTGTCTTCCTTGTCACTCTCGCACCAGCGGAAGTACCGAAGTCTGCCTGAGCTGATGTCGTCAACAACCTGAATAAAATCACTCCGCTGTTTGTCATCCGGCAACAGCCTCAGCAAAGGGTTTGAAACAAGTGCAAGCAAAGACTCATAGCGATAGGTCCGCGTGGCGCCACTATCATTCAATGTGCCGGCTAACAGCTCAAGCTGAGCATTGACAATTTGTCCAAGCAACGTATTCCGCAGCGGATATCCGCCAGAAATATTGACACGATCGGCCCAATCTTCGGGAAGACTGCTCAGCAGAGGCATCATAAGTCCTTCATCGGCCAGGACCAGCACTGTGTCGGTGAGTTGATCCTTATAAGTGGTTTCAAGCAGAGTGAGTGCTGTCTGTACTTGTGTGTAACCAAGCGGGGCGCCAATAATGTCAATATTCTTTTTAGAGCTTTCAAAGAAACGCGGAATTTCGCCAAACGATTTCGGCCATGCATTTCTGTTAAATCGCATGAAGTGCCCGGCTTCGTGATTGGCATTATCGAGATACCAGCTGTCGGCATCCCAGATCAGCTGCGCTTGTTCGCTAACGATCAGTTTGTTTATGTGGGCTTCGAGCGATGGAGTCACTGCATTTAAGCCGGCAAAAACAATTGTAGAAAATTCGGGGAAAGCTTCTTTCTGAGATAAAACACGTGAAGCCATTCCCTGATAGCACATGCCCATTTCCCGGCATTTTTCAGAAAAAAGATGGTACATCGGATTGAGCAATTGATAGAAACTCAGGTACTTTTTCTGAAGTTCTGTTTCGGCTTCACCCGGCATCCAATTTTCAATTTCACGCACCCGCATCAGATAGGTAAACACTTCGACGGGATCGAGCAGATAGTCATCGACATCGTTGAAATCAGCCAGCAGTGTTTTGCCTGTGGGCAGGAATTCATCAATCGGGAACGCGCCCGGGCCGGCATGTTTCTTATAAACCGTATATAGCAGAGTCAGCATGGTGGTTTCATCCATTTTGCGCATGCCGCTCTGATAATAGATGTACTCTTCGATGCTGAAAATCTGCGGGAGCAGTATGGTTTTACCGGCAGCCAATGCCAGTGCTTTTTTCAGGAACAGGCCACCGCGTCTTCCGGGCACAACCACAGCTACAGAGCGAAGATCAGTTCCGCAGGTCTCAACAATTTTTTTCGCAGTTTCTTGAATAAAATTCATTATGCAAATTCATTATAATAAGTATGTACGAATTGTTCGGCTTTTTGCAACAATTCAGGTTTGCCCACATCAAGCCAGTCATGAGGAGTGTCGTACTTTTGGATTTTTACTTCAGCTGCCAGTGAAAGACAAGCCGGTACAAAGCCAAAAACGCCACTTTCCTTCAACATTAGAGGAAACGTAGAAGCAACCATTGAAATTCCTGAGAAAGCAAAACGATTCACTTGTCCGGAAAAATCATTCACCTTGATATGTTCTCCGGTGGTTTCATTCACCCAACCGCACAAAAGGCCGGCATCTGAAAACTCGAGTTTTCTTGCAGTGTTGCGGTCTTTTGCGGCAAGCATGGCCGGAACTGCGGCTTTCAAAAAGGTATTCTCAAACTGTTTAAAATCCAGATTGCTCAGAATATCCACATTGTGAATCAGAATGGGTTCATCGCCTTGCAACAACGACGCAGCTTTCTTAAGGCCTCCCCCGGTATCGAGCAATAGGTCCGATTCATCTGAGACTATTAAATTCAGTCCTTTAAACGGATGGCTGTTTAAAAAGCCAACGACCTGCTCTGACAAATGATGAACGTTGATCACAACGTCACGGATTCCGCTTGCGGTCATTTTCAGCAGCAGCCATTCCAGCAGCGGTTTCCCACCGACTTCTACCATTGCTTTTGGGACAGTGTCGGTGATTGGCCGCAGACGCGTTCCTTTCCCAGCGGCAAAAATCATGGCCTTCATGGCAGACTGTTTTTAATGAACAAATGGTTTTCAGGAGACTGATTTTCGGAAAACAATACTAAAAAGTAAGCTCCTTCAGGCAAATGGGATATATTCAAACCAGCGTCCTCTTTACCGGATAATGTATTTGAGCAGATCAATTGTCCTGATGTTGCATAAATACTGTAAGAGCTAAATCTTTCCCTGTCAAAGAATATTTTGTCAACAGCAGGGTTTGGCCAGACTGTCACTTCCAAATTCAAATGCTGGTCTGTGATTTCTGCATGAGCACATACGGTGTCCAGCATTGACAAATACACATCGTAGGCAGGTTTCGGGTTGCCGAGCGAATCGAGCAATCCGCGCGATTTTATGCTTTCATAGAATTCCGAGGCATATGTCAGATATAAGTTCTGATAGTCGTAAATAGCCGTTGAGTCGAAATCACCCAGGTAATAATAACCGACCGCCTCTATCAGTGGCTCATTCATAGTATGTAAGAAGGTGTTTCTGACAAATTCAGACTGCACATCACTTCGCGTCGGCATCAGCGCTGTTGGAAGACCACAATCCGAAATCACAACGGGTTTACTCCCGCATTCTGCAACCAATGTAGCGATAGTCGAACCTGCGGCATTCACTTCAGCCGTATCGGCGTAATAATTAATCAAGGGCCACCATGAAACGGACATGATATCTCCGATTGTCAAAGTTCGATTCCAAAAAAGCGTATCCGTGTTCTGAGAACATTGCATACTTACACCGACACCGAATTTGATTGTGGGATAATTCAAATCAATATAATCCGATACGTTGCCAGCCAAAACAAAAAACGAGTCGCGTTCTGCCGGTCGGCTTTTAAAATAAACATCTGATTCACTTCCCAAAACGAAATAGTCCAATACCGGATGCATAGTGTCGAGTAACGCCACGATAAAACGAAACATAGCCTTCGTTGTATTGGTGTCAGTCAGCGGATTTCCACACCAGACCGGGGGCATTGGATTTGCGACAGTCACCGGGTTCTTCAGCTGAAAGAGATATTTTTCAATGCCTCCGTTGGATTTTGCCCAGCTGACTTCATCGCGAAAAGGGATCAGCTGATTGCTGTCCATCATAACCTGGAGCTGCCGCCATGTGCGACCATCGCTCTGAAAGCCCTGCCCATGCGTTGCCATCTCAAAATACCAGTTCTGGCGGTCAGTCTGACTCCAGCTAACAGGCCAGACAGGATTCAGTCCGTATTTCGAAGCAGGACATTGAGCCTGGGCTTCAACAGAAGCAAAAATCAAGGCGAGTACAATAATTAAAACACTGATTGTCTGAGATTTCACGAGAAAGCATTTTAGTGTTTAAAGATAGTAATAAGTTTCAATACGTTAAAGCTGATTATTTCAGAAGATTCATTTCCTGAAAGTGTTGAAACACAGACAAACACAAATTGTAAAAGGTCAAAAAGAGTTTGGAAAGAGAACCGGAGATACCTTTATCAAAATATTTTTCTGACTTCAGGTTTGCGAATCAAAAAAAGTTTATATCTTTGCACTCCCGTTTCAAAAAGTATTGATTAACAACTGAAATCACTTACGATGTACGCAATTGTGGATATAGCCGGACAACAGTTCAAAGTAAACAAAGCCGGAAAAGTGTATGTTCATCGCCTGCAGGCCGAAGAAGGCAGTCAGATTGAACTGAAAAATGTATTATTGATAGACGACGAGAAAAACGTTCAGGTTGGGAAACCCAATGTTGACGGCGCTCATGTTCTGGCCCAGGTGGTTGAACATATGAAAAGCGACAAGGTTCTTGTTTTTCACAAAAAACGTCGTAAGAGCTATCAGAAAATGAACGGCCATCGTCAGTACATGACTCAGCTGAACATTTTGTCAATAGTTAAAGACGGTGTTAGTCTCACCGGAGAAGAAGCTCCTATGGTTGAGAAAAGAATTGTCTTGCCTCCTGCTAAAATTAGAAGAGTGGTCGCAGCTTCTGAGCCAAAAGCCGAAAAAGAAGTTGCTGTAAAAAAAGCCGCTCCCAAAAAAGCTGCCGCAAAAAAACCGGCTGCTGAGAAAAAACCAGCTGCTAAAAAGCCAGCTGCCAAGAAAACCAAGAAGGACGAATAATTCCCAATCAGTTAACTCTTAAAATATTAAGATATGGCTCACAAAAAAGGTGTCGGTAGTTCAGAAAACGGTCGCGAATCCCACAGTAAGCGACTCGGCGTAAAAATCTACGGCGGACAGATTGCCAAAGCAGGCAACATCCTCGTTCGTCAGCGCGGTACCAAACATAATCCCGGTGAAAATGTCGGAATGGGTAAAGACCATACGCTTTTTGCACTGAAAGATGGTGTTGTTGAATTCCGCAAAACCAGAGACGAAAAATCTTTCGTCACTGTGAAAGAACAGCAGAATTAAAATCTCTGGATAAAGTTACTGTAAACCATTTCCGGCTGCGGAGGTGGTTTTTTTATTTTGTGACATTTTTTGTTTATTTTTACAACCGGAAGATTGTTGATGAAAAACAGAATACTTATATCTCTGATAATTTCTCTGCTGTTTGGTAAATTACTGAAAGCTCAGGGTGATATTGACAGCTCCTTTCTTGAAAAGTTCCGTAGAATATCCATTGATTCAATGTATCGTGAAACATATTGGTTCCTTCAATCAGACTTTGATGGTATCAATCTGAAAGAAGCAAAAGTCGTTTTTGATTCTTTACCGATACAGAATGATAATTTGATTGTCTGGCAAAAACGGACCATGAATATTGTGGAACTCCGCACGATGCCGTATGGGTTCAGCGACCACGGTATAGATTTTTATAATGTTTATAATAATGCAGAGAACTGGAAACACGAGGATATAAATCAGTTTGATGAGTTACCCTACTTCCCGGCTGACACCCAAATTACTCCGCTTTATGAGGCAATCTGCAATCAGGTAATGGCAGGGAAGTTAAAAGCATTCAATAAAAGCGGAAAAAAACCTTATTCAATAGAAGAATTCCGGAATGGGGAGTTTTATAGAAAAAGGGTTCAAATTGATACCGCAAATATTGGATGGCAAGCCATTCGATTTGAAGACATTATTCCAATTCAGAAGCTTCCGGTGTACAGATATATTGTAATTGAAGACTGGGTCTGCTATTCAGACATGCGCTTTGAATCAAAAGCAATTGCAATTGCTCCTCTAAAGCGAGAGTACGAGGACTTTAATCCCCAGTTCCATTGTTTTTATGACCAATTATTATTATTCTGGATTTTCTTCAAATGAAAAACATATTCTTCCTCATATTAATATTGCTTTTTCGCCCTGCAAGCGGACAATCGTTGATTTTTGCACGTGATATCAGGATTCCAATCACTCAGCTCGATTCAAATGTGCTTTGGGGAAAAACCGTTTACCGCTTTCTTGCCCTGAGTGACGATACTTCATTATATGGCGGGATTTCCGTTACAATGAAAGGAACAAAGGAACAACTGGTTGAAAACATCATCAAGTCTGTCAAGTCTGGACGCGATACGGCCTACTATTCCAACAAACGACTCGCTCCAACCATGATGGATAGCCTCAGAGTGCGTGTCGGGCGAATATATGAAATGAACACCTATTTTCGGGAATTTGAATACGCTGATGTTCAAAGTCTGATTATCATTGAAAACTGGTATTATCTGAAAAAAGAGCAGATTATCCGAAAAGAATTTGTTGCAATTTGCCTTAGGCTTGGTGAAGTTCATCCAGCTGATCCCATAAATGACTATAATCCCCTTGATTTCTGGGAACAGGGCGTATTCTGGATTTATTGATGTGTTCTAATCAAACTGGGCGCACGTCTCCCGACGCGTGACCACTTGCATTTCCCTTCCCGCAATAACACTAATGCATGCAATTGATTTTCGCCTAAAGGGACACAAATTCTGAATATAGAAGAAGGAACAAGGATATATGAATATAGAAGTATGTTTTAAATTGAGTTTACTTCAAACTTCCTTGTTCCATGTTCAGAGTTCGAAGCCCGGTATTCCCTTCAAACTTCCTTGTTCCATGTTCAGAGTTCATTACCCTTTCATACTCAGATACCGCTCAGCCTCGATGGCGGCCATGCAGCCCGAACCGGCAGCAGTAATGGCCTGACGGTAATGCAGATCCTGAACATCGCCGGCGGCAAAAATACCCGGAATATTGGTCTGAGCTGTGCCCGGAATGGTTTTGATATATCCATTGTCGTGCAGTTCAACCTGACCTTTGAAAATATCGGTGTTGGGAGTGTGCCCGATGGCAATAAAGACACCGTCCACCGGAATGGTTTTTTCCTCACCAGATTTCGTGTCAGTAACAACAACGCCGGTAACTGCTTTTGCAAAACCTTTGGTCTCACCAATAATTTCTTTCGGAATAGCATTCCAGACCATTTCTATGTTGGGCGTATTAAGCACTTTTTGCTGCATGGCTTTCGAAGCGCGCAGCTCGTCGCGGCGATGAATCAGAAATACTTTCGAAGCCAGATTCGATAAATAGGCCGCTTCTTCGGTGGCGGTGTCCCCTCCTCCGATTACAGCAACGGTTTTACCTTTGTAAAAGAATCCGTCGCAGGTGGCACAGGCCGATACGCCATAGCCGTTGTAATCCTGTTCGCTTTGTAAACCAAGCCAGCGGGCCGAAGCACCGGTAGCAATAATCACGGTTTCGGCCAGGATTTCTTTGCCACTGTCGTCGATTAACAAAAAGGGCGATTTCGAAAAATCGACTTTATCTATAAATCCAAAACGGATTTCAGTTCCAAAACGTTCGGCTTGTTTTTTCAGATCTTCCATTAATACAGGACCAGTCACGCCTTCCGGGTAACCCGGAAAATTCTCGACTTCGGTAGTAATGGTCAGCTGTCCGCCTGGCTGCATTCCTTCGTATAACAATGGTTTCATATCAGCACGGGCTGTATAGATTGCAGCAGTGTAACCGGCAGGACCTGAGCCGATAATCACACATTTTCTTTGTTCTCTTTCGTTTGCCATATATTTTGATTATTGAATGATCACTGTATCGAGCACACTGCCATAACCGCCGAAAACTCCAAGGGCTCCTTCGACTGTATGTCTGATTGTAACAGGGTTTGTGAATGGATTTCCACCGGCCATAACATCCTCTTCGAGGGTTCGCCAGAAATCGTAATGCGCTTTATTAATTGATGAAAGCTTGACAACAACGGTGTCTCCACTTTTATAGCTGCCAAATTCATCATCTTCAAATATTTCTTCGTCCTCGTAGTTCAATTCGCCGCGCATGATCTCATATTCAAACGTTAGCCCGTTGAAATAGATATCATCATAAATGCTTTCCATCACCGGGACGAAATTGTAATCGCGGCCCAGTCTTTTCGAAAAAATGCGGTAATAGTTTTTCTCACTGCCGTTATCAGTCACCATAGCGTGAATATAGCCCAGCGAATCTCCGGTGCCGGCTTCTGCCTCCCACCACAGGGTATCGAAAGCAACCAGTGATGGAATAGATGCTTCTCCCGTAATTACTTCACCCTCGGCCTCAATATACAAGGAATAGTTTCCGTTTTCAACCCCCAGTATTTTTGAACCTTTATAGTAAAAGATTGGCCAGGCCCCGTTTTGATATGCGGCTACATCAAGAAATGGCTGTAGCGTGTCGCTCTGAAAACCATCGGAAACAATTACCAATGCATCGGTGATGAACAATGAATCCATGAGGAAATTTGTGTCGATGGGCGCAAAATAGCTGCTGTTGCGGGTTACGATAACTACCGGATATTCTCCGTTTTCGATCCAACCTTCTACAACCAGCTTTGCGTCGGGCTGAGGCAGATCAATGTCAAGTTCTTTCTCGCAGGAAGCAAAAAGTGAAATGGCTATTATAATGAACAAAAACTTTTTCATGACTTAGAATTTAAAATTCCATGTAACAGATGGAAGGATTGAAAAGATGGAAACCTGCTTGGCTGTTATGGCCGCGCTTCCGGCAAGAATATCGCCCTCCACATCAAAAAAGATGAAGTAAGGATTCTTGCGATTGTAAAGATTATAAATGGAGAAATTCCAGCTTTCTTCAATTTTTCTTGTTTTCTTTTTGCTTTTTGGATACCAGGTCAAACTCACGTCGGCACGATGATAAGCCGGCATGCGAAAACCGTTTCTGGGGCCATATTCGCTAACAACATTTCCACCGATTATATAGCGCGAAACCGGCATAGTGGCGCAGTTTCCGGTTGCATACACCCAAACGGCGGACAAAGTCAGCTTCTCATTAAGCGAATGCGTAACGACCACTGAAATATCGTGGCGACGATCGTATTTGGCAGAAAACACATCGCCATTATTAATGTCATCGAATTGCCGGGAACTGCGTGCAAGCGTATATCCGACCCAGCCGGTCGTGCTTCCGAACTTTTTGTTTACAAAAAACTCAATTCCGTATGCAGTGCCCGTACCGAAGACAAAGTTGTTATCGGTGTTGTTGTTTACATTGTCTTCAATCAAAGCGCCCTCCGCATATTCAATCTGATTTTTCATCTCCTTGTAATATACTTCCACGCTGGTTTCAATCAAATTGTCGTCGAAATTCCGGTAGTACCCCAGCGAATATTGAGTTCCAAACTGCGGCTTCACAAGCTCAGTGCTTGGAAACCAAACATCGGTCGGCATGCTCACGGTTGTTGGCGATGCAAGATGAATGTACTGGTAGTTTTGGGTAAACGAAGCTTTCAGCGAACTTTTTGGATTCAATATAAAGCGGGCGCTGGCGCGGGGTTCAAGATGCCAGTATGGTTTCACCATTTCACCATTGCCGTATTTTATCGTATCCACAATCTGATCGGTAATGGAGTCTTTTATAAATCTGTCAAAGGGTCCTACATGCGCAAAAAAGCTTCCACGTAAACCAATATTGAACTTGAACTTTTTACCAATGCTGAATTCATCGTTTAAATAAAGTGCAGCTTCGTGAGAATACAATTTCACCGCATCCCCAACAATCAGATCCACATCGCCGGAGCGGGCAGAAGCATTGTTTGGAGTGAATACATGAAAAATGTAATCGGCTCCGAATTTTATAACATGGCTTGAAGCCGGAAGATAGGTGAAATCTAGTCGTGCGTTATAATCATTAATGCCTGACAACAAGCTGATGTCATACATGTCCATCGTCGTACCGAATTCAAAGCGGTAATCGCTGAAAATAAACGAGGCGTTTGAAAACAGCTTCTGGCTGAAAAGGTGATTCCATCTGGCCGTTACCGTGCCGTTGCCCCAATACATTTTCATTTTCAGATCATCATCTTTAATATCCATATTGAAAAGATCTCTGCCGAAATAGGCGCTTGCAAAAATGCGGTCTTTGTCGCTGATTTTATAATTGATTTTTGCGTTGAGATCGTAGAAATAATAGCCGGTGTGTTTGAAATCGCTCGTTTTTTTGATGAAAGGTTTCATAACGAGGTCGGCATAGGTCCTGCGACCACTTATAATGAAAGACGAAGTGTCTTTTTTGATGGGTCCTTGCACTGTTAGTCGCGAAGATATAAGACCAATGCCTCCATCGACATGGTACTTTTTCAAGTTGCCGTCTTTCATGCTTACATCAAGCACCGAGGCCAGACGGCCACCATAATTGGATGGCATACCCGATTTCGTAAGTTCAACATGCTGCAATGCATCGGCATTGAATACACTGAAAAATCCAAAAAGATGACTGGCATTGTACACAACGGCCTCGTCGAGTAACACCAGATTTTGATCCGGTCCACCACCGCGCACATAAAAAGCGCTGTTGCCTTCTCCGCCCGACTGAACGCCGGGAGTAAGTGTAATGGTTTTCAATATGTCAACTTCACCGAATAAAACCGGAATGGATTTGATTTTTTCGACAGGCATGTTAAATGTCCCCATATCCGTATTCTGCAAATTTTCATCAGGGCGGTCGCCGGTAATGACCACTTCTTTTGTTGTTATTACATGTGAGGAAAGTTCAATATCCAGAACAATATTTTTGTTCAGCGCAATATTTTTTCTAAAATCCTTATAACCGATAAAAGAGCCAACGAGTGTGTAATTGCCAGCATCCGCTGTTATGGAATAAAAACCATAAGTATTTGTAGTGCCACCTTTCATCAGTTCTTTCAGATAAACACTGGCTCCGATCAGTGATTCCCCGCTGGCCGAATCTTTCACGTGACCACTGATCGTAAACTTCTGTGCAAATCCGGTCAAAGATGCCAGAATCAGCAAAAAAACAAGAATATATTTCATAGTAATTTGTTGCGTGCGCTTGTCATTAATTATGCCAGCCAAAATAACTGACAAATAGACATGGAACAAACCTGAAAAGTTACATTTTGTCGAAAATAAAGTTTTTTTTGTTTATTTATGACAGTTGTGATTTTCGAAAAATTGCAGCGAAAAGATTAAAATAATTCCAGAAACATATTTTTTGTATCTTTGCACTCCTAAATCGGGGCGTAGCGCAGTTGGATAGCGTACTTGGCTGGGGGCCAAGTGGTCGTCCGTTCGAGTCGGACCGCTCCGACAGACAGGTTGTCAGCAATGGCAACCTGTTTTTGCTTAAACCAAAAAGCATGTTTACTACATACATTTTGTATTCTGAAAAAGCCAGGCAATATTACGTCGGACAAAGCGGCAATTTTGAAAACAGATTACGGGAACATCTGCGCTCAAAATGCAAATCAACCTGTTTTGCTGATGACTGGACCTGCGTTTTTAAAACTGATGTTGCAACAAGAACTGAAGCTGTGGCAGTGGAAAGAAAAATTAAAAAACGCGGCGTTATCAGATTTTTAGAAGACCTGAAAGATAGCGCAGTTGGATAGTTCCGCCTCTGGCGGAATAAACTCCCTTGGCTGGGGCCAATCTGTGGAATTCGAGTCGGGGAGTTTAGTCCGCTGAAAGCGGACCTCCGACAGACAGGTTGTCAGCAATGGCAACCTGTTTTTGTTATAAGAAATATCCGATTGTCGCTCTTGAGATAATCAAATTAACCCACTTTTACACAACCTGAGTGCCTCGCGGAGCGAGCTCTCTGCGTTGTGTAAATGCTCTGAAGCCAACGCACTCAGGTCGCATTCTGCGACGCAGAGAGGTTGGCTTGAAACGTCAAAAAAGCAGTTTCTTAAAAAGACAATCTTTCGAATCGTATAATTCACTTCGTCAACAATAAATACAGTTACGTCTGAACGCATTATTGATACTGAATTTCATAAATTATTTCTTCCTACTTTTGGTATTATTTTCCCCGTCATGCCATATCCAAAAATTCAAAATCCAGAACTACAGGCAACCTTTAATGGTTTCATGCAAGCCTCAATCAGAGAGCATTTCGCAATGAAGGCTCTTTCTGACTACGAAGGTGAGACCTGGACCTATGGACAGATAGCAACTGAAATTGCTATGCTGCAAGAGGGCTTCAAAGCCATGGGCATTAAGCAAGGTGACAAAATTGCACTGATCGGAAAAAATTCCGCCAACTGGTGCAAAATATATCTGGCATCTGTTACCTACGGCGCAGTCATTGTGCCGATACTGCCTGATTTCAGGCCGGCCGACATGCATGCAATTGTCAATCACAGCGACTCCGTGCTACTTTTTGCCGAAGAATCAATTTACAATACGCTTGATCTGAAAGAAATACCGGCAATTCCGGTCGCCTTGCGGGTTCGCGACTTTTCCATTCTTGGAGCAACCGACCAGAACGAAGCCGGGCGCTTTGAGCAAGCAATCAGTCAATTCAAAACCACTCATCCTGAAGGTATCAAGCCCGAAGATGTTATTTATCGCGATCAAACGCCGGACGAACTTATTGTAATCAGCTACACTTCAGGAACCACAGGCTTTTCAAAAGGAGTCATGCTGCCACAGCGCAGTTTGCGCGACAACATCATTTTCGCGCGCACCTATATGTTTATGAATCCCGGCGAGCGGATACTTTCATTCCTGCCGCTGGCACACGCCTTTGGCTGTGCCTTTGAATTTCTTTTTCCTTTTACACTCGGTTGTCACATCACTTTCCTCACCAAAACGCCGGCGCCATCAACCATCACCGAAGCATTCGGGAAAGTGAAGCCCAATCTCATTTTATCCGTTCCACTCGTCATTGAAAAAATATACAACGGAAAACTCCGGCCCGTCATTTCAAAACCACTAATGAAGATTTTGCTGAATATCCCCGGAATCCGCCGCGTATTGCTGAATATAATTAAAGCAAAGCTTACAGCCACGCTGGGTGGCGAATTCCGCGAAGTGGTTATTGGTGGCGCTGCTTTCAATCCCGATGCGGAGAAATTCTTCCGCAAAATGCGGTTTCCTTTCACTGTTGGCTATGGCATGACCGAATGCGGCCCGCTGATGTCGTATCGTGGATGGAAAACAACAGTCCTGCAAGGTTGTGGAAAAATCGTGGATGAACTCACATTGAAAATCGATTCTCCGGATCCGGAAAACATCAGCGGTGAAATTATGGTGAAAGGAAGTCATGTCATGCTCGGATATTACAAAAATCCCGAAGCAACCAAAGCCATCATAGACGATGACGGCTGGCTGCATTCAGGCGACATTGGAACCGTCGATAGCAACGGAAATATTTTTATCCGTGGCCGCATGAAAAGCATGATCCTGAGCGCTTCGGGACAAAACATCTATCCCGAAGAAATCGAAGCAGTGCTTGCCAAATATAGGCTCTTTCTTGAAGTGCTGGTCGTTGAACGAAAAAACAAACCTGTCGCACTCATTTTTCCCGATGCCGATTACATGAAAAAACACGGCATCAGCCAGAATCATCTGCCCGCAAAAATAAAGGAAACGATCAAAGACGCCAATCACCACCTCGCGGCCTATATGAAGGTAGCCGATTTTGAAATTATGACTGCGGAATTCGAAAAAACACCAAAGAAAAGTATTAAGAGGTTTAAGTATCAGTGATTGGGTATTGGTTAATGGTTATCGGGAAATGGTTAATGGAGAGCTAAGTTTGTGTGACTAATCCTGAAGGATAAAAAAGCAGTCCGGTTGTTTTAGATTTTATTGAGGACTTTTGAAAAAGTTTTCCTGACTTGTCCATTTTAGTGCGACAGTTTCAGAGCCTGTAAATATTCAGTGATTTTCTGGTTATACTGCGTACGGATTTTTATTTC
>MEOQ01000018.1 GCA_001769275.1 Bacteroidetes bacterium GWF2_43_63
TCCCTATTATGCTCTGGATGATTATGAGGAAAGCGTTTACGAAAACAAAATAAAAATCACCAATGTCCCATCGAAATGCACTGTGACAATTTTCAATCTGAACGGAACTATTGTCCGGAAGTTTGAAAACGATGATCCGCATAAAACATGCATTGACTGGGATTTGCGCAACACCGCAGGGAAACTTGTTTCTGGCGGCGTTTACATCATTCATGTTTATGCACCGGACATCGGAGAACGCAGCATTCGTTGGTTCGGATCGATGAAAACCGTTGTGGAGAGTGAGTTTTGAAAATACGAAATGCGAAATCAGAAATTTTATTTTTAAAGTTTTGATTTTCTGTTTTTCGCCAATCACTGGTATAATCGCACTTCCGGCGAATTAACAACGCATTTTTGTTTCTCGTGAAAATAAATTAGCGTGATTTTTTGACGAAAGATTTTGTATTTTGCCGGGGTTTTTCAACAATGTCGTTTATAAATTATAACCATGAATACACGTTTAACCGCTCTGCTAATAGCTCTTTCATCACTGCTTTTCTGTCCTGCTGCAAATTGCGGTGAGAAATCCATAAATAACCCCGGGCCTGATGCCGGCAAAACGCAGTATCTGAGGTCAGTCGCAGCTGACTGTCTGCCCGCATCGGCTTCGGCGGAGCTGAATATCGGTGGTGTGCGTGCCCGCATTAATAATGGCGGAGACATGTGGTGGGACCTGATTGGTGTGGCTCAATACGAAGTGCCCAAAGGCAGCGGAAGAAATGCGTTGTTTGCCGGAGCATTGTGGGTTAGCGGGACAGACCAAAACGGAAATATAAAAGTGGCTGCACAACGCTACCGGTCATTCGGAAATGACTTCTGGCCCGGGCCACTTACAATCGACGGAATGGCCACTACAGATGCCGGCGTATGTCAGGATTACAATTTTATCAGCACGATTTACCGGCAGGACGTGATTGATTTTGTAAACTATTTTGAGAATCCCTCTTTATTTCCCGGATATTCCATTCCGGCATATTTCTTCGAATATCCCGCGCATGGTAATTCATCCTTGGGACAATCACATTATCTGGCGCCGTTTTTCGACTATAACGAAGATGGAGAGTATGATCCCAATTCAGGCGATTATCCATACTACGACCTCAACAACAATCTTTGTCATCAACCCGATCCCACTGCAGAAGACGTTAATGGAACTACAACCGGTGGCGTTCTTTTCGACCAGGCACTAAAAGGTGATCAGACCTTGTGGTGGGTGTTCAACGACATGGGAAACACCCATACTGAAACCGGCGGAAGCGCTATTGGAATCGAAGTCAGGGCACAGGCCTTTGCTTTTGCTACCGGTGATGAAATAAACAACATGACTTTTTATTCATATGAAGTCATCAACCGTTCCAATCAAACCTTATATGATGCTCATATCGGCATGTATATAGACATCAGTAATGGAGGCAATTACGATGATTTAATCGGATGCGATGTGCCCCGGGGTCTTGGCTATGCTTATGGCGGAGATGATTTTGATGAAAGCTTCAATGGCGAATGGGGTTATGGCAACCAACCTGCTGCCGTGGGTATTGATTTTCTGAAAGGGCCCTATTTGGATCCGGATGGCATTGATAACGGCGCTTTTGTTCAGCATACAGACTCATCGGGAATGCTGTGGTTTGAAAACTGCAACGCCGCTGTAAACGGTAGTAATTTTGGCAACGGAATTATTGATGATGAATGTTACGGCATGAATTATTTTGTCAAAACCATTGAAGGTCAAAACATTCCAATTTTATTTCCTGAAGACGCACATGACTATTACAATAATATGCGCGCCTTATGGAATAACAACACCCACATGATTTACGGCGGGAATGGTCATCCAGCATTGGAAGGCTATGGCCCGGAATGCAATTATATGTTTCCGGGAGAAAGTGATATCTGCGATTACGGCACCGGAGGAATTCCCCCATATGGCCCGAAAAAATGGACAGAAGAAACAGCTGGGAACTTTCCCGGGGACAGACGTGTGATTCAATCGGCGGGACCTTTTACCATGCAGCCAGGAGAGGTAAATTATCTCACCGTAGGTGTTCCTTGGGCCAGAGCTGGCGCTGGTGGCGCTGCCGCTTCACTTGAACTACTGAAATATGCCGATGATAAATGTCAGGTGCTTTTCGACAATTGCTTCCGGCTATTATATGGTCCGGATGCCCCGGACATATCCGCGCAGGAGCTCGACCGGGAAGTAATACTGTATTTATCCAATCATGTGACCAGTAATAATTACCAGGATAAGTTCGAAGAAGTTGATCCCTCCATCGTTTCACCATCGGGATACAGCTATGACTCACTCTATCGTTTCGAAGGATATCAGGTTTTTCAGGTAACGGATCCTAACGTAACTTCGGCCGATGTGTATGATCCGGACAAGGCCAGATTGGTTGCTCAATGCGACATTGACAACGATGCCTCAACACTGGTTAATTATATTTTTTCGCAGGAAATGGGTTTGGTTGTTCCGCAAACTGAGGTGGAAGGCGCCAATGAAGGCATCGTTCATTCTTTCCGCATTCTGGATGACATGTTCGCAAGCGGCGAAAACCAACGGCTGGTCAATCATAAAAAATATTACTACATGGTGCTGGCATATGCACACAACGAATATGAGAAATACAGCGCTGACCCTGCAACGCAGTTTCCCGGCATTATGTCTTCAAACGGGCAAAAAAACCCTTATTTATCCGGTCGAAAAAATATCGATGTTTACACAGCAATTCCTCATGCACCGGCTCCTGAGTCGGGCGGAACAATTATTAACGGCACATACGGCGCGCAACCTGTCATTACACGCATTGAAGGCCAGGGCAACGGCGGAAACATACTTGAACTAAATAGCGCATCCAGACAAAAAATTATGGAGGATGGTTTTTCCGAAGAGCTCACCTATGAAGCCGGATTTGGCCCGGTGACCGTGAAAGTGATCGATCCACTGAATGTGAAAGAAGCCAATTATATTCTGAAACTGGACTCGACAAATGCATCATGGCTCGGAGAGGTCGATTCCTACTCGTGGATATTGGAAGAATATGACATGAATGACAATTTTGTTGCGGCCTGGTACTCTGATCATGACATCAGCAGCCCGTTTGAGCAGATCTTCACCGACCTTGGAATTGCTGTATGTTTTACAAACGGAAAAAATCCGGGAGACCTTTCTCATGAGAGCAACGGCTTTCTGTATGCCGATATCATTTACTCAGACCCTTCGAATAATTGGCTGGGAGGTGTTTCCGATGCCGATGGGCCAACAGCGTATAACTGGATTCGCAGTGGTACTCAGGATTCCGAAAACAGCATGTACGATGATCATGTTTATTATGGACAATATATTGATCCGCTACAATACTACGAAAAAGTCATTGCCGGTACATGGGCGCCATATCGTTTGTGTTCTTATGAGGATAACAATCCGGCATTGATGTCCATCGCGCCGTTTTTATCTACTGCAAATAAAATGTCGAATCTCGCAAGCATTGATGTTGTTCTAACACCTGATAAAAGCATGTGGACGCGTTGTCCCGTACTCGAAACCTGCGATGACGAACTGCTGGCACAAGGAAATGCCAGAAAACTCACACTACGCCATCATGCATCGGTCGATAAAAACGGAAACACACTCACTGCTGAAGCAATCTATGACGGACATGAACAAGGCATGGGCTGGTTCCCGGGATATGCCATCAACGTGGAAACCGGCGAACGACTGAATATTGCTTTTGGCGAAGACAGCTGGCTGGGCTCCGAAAACGGAAACGATATGATGTTCAATCCAACCTCAAATCTCGAAACAACGCTCGGAGAGCCACTTCTGGGAGGCAAACATTTTGTTTATGTTTTCGGACATTTAAATGATGACGTTACTTCCTGTTCTGCCTATGACGAAGGAACCTGGCTTTATTACATGATCGGACAGGAGAGCGGCACAGCATTACGCAATGCATTCGCCAGTGCCTTGTGGTGCTCCATTCCACTATCAGTCGATGGTGAACAATGGCTTGGCAACGAATGTCGTGTTCGGATCCGGGTTTCGAAAGAATATGCAAAAAACTATTCTACATTCGGTTCTGCCTCGCCGCAAAACGGGAACTATCCGATGTACAGCTTCAATACTTCATCACTGATGACTGTTACTAACGATCCAACCACGGCAACAAATGCACTCGACATGATCAATGTAGTGCCCAATCCCTATTATGCTCTGGATGATTATGAGGAAAGCGTTTACGAAAACAAAATAAAAATCACCAATGTCCCATCGAAATGCACTGTGACAATTTTCAACCTGAACGGAACAATTGTCAGGAAATTTGAAAACGATGATCCGGATAAAACAAGCATTGAATGGGATCTGCGGAATACAGCCGGGAAGATCGTTTCAGGCGGTGTTTACATCATTCATGTATATGCACCGGGTATCGGAGAACGCAGTATTCGCTGGTTCGGATCGATGAAAACCGTTGTGACGAATGAGTTTTGAAAACAAAAAAGATGTGAAAATTTGCGCCTACGGCGATGTGGCGCTTCGCGCATGTGGGAATATGAGATTCTGGTGAAGATTGGAAAAGCATAATTCTTGCGTCTAAATGCACAAAGCATAAGTGCCGAAGGCGTAAAATAAAGCTGCGAAGCACCACCAGATACGCCGAAGGAGTTAAATATCAATAGCCTTGGGCGAAGCCCCAGGGACAAGGTGTGCGAAGCACCTTTAAAAGCACAAAATACGTCGCGAAGCGACCTGTCACGATTGCTATCGTGAGCGTTGAAGAAGCCCAATCTCTGCAGCTACGTCTCAGTGCGAAATACTGATTGAAAAGCTATGCACGATTGCTAATCTGATCCTTAACTTTTTTTGTAAGCCCTTTATAAACCAAATCATAACTCCCATCAATCAATTGCTTCAATAATTTTTCATCAAAAGAAGTTGCTTCGTTCACATCAATCCAATGAATCTTGCTCATATGATAAGCAGGTGTAATGGAGGAATGGCGCTCCTGAAGCTCGATTGAATACTCCGGATCGCATTTGAGTGCAATCGTAAATTCGCCTTCAATATCTGTAAGTGCAAACATTTTTCCGCCGACTTTAAAAACAAGCGTAGTTTCATCAAATGGAAATTCCTCGGTGACACCCGGCTTCAGCAGGCAGTATTCGCGGAAAGTTTCAATATTCATTTATCGTGAAATCCAGGATTCGGGATTCTGCGGAACTTTTTCTTTCCATATTTCGAAATGCAGAACAGTAGCGCCTTCCTCATCGGTGTCGATGGCCCCAAGATTCTGCTTCGAACTGACGGTGCTGCCTTTTTTCACAGCGGCAGCCTTAATGTTTGAATAAACGGAAAGGTACTCGCCATGGCGGATCATGATCATGGTTGTTCCATTTGGCGCTGTGATAACTGCACTGACAGTGCCTTCGTAAACGGCGCGCGCACTGCTGCCTTTGGGCGATGAGATATCAATACCGTTATTTTTAACTTTAATATCGGGCAGCACCGGATGCGGATGTTCGCCAAATCTGCCTGTAATTGATCCCTGAGGAACCGGCCATGGAATTTTTCCTTTGTTGCCGGCAAACGTATTTGAAATACGCGTTTCTTCGGGTGTCATCTGATACGCGTTGGGCTTTGGAGTTCCGGACGAATTGGTAGCTTTTACAGTATTCTTTTTCTTTTTGCTGGCCTCAATTTCAGCTTCAATCATTTTCTGAATCTGTCGCTGTATTTCATTTGCTTCTTTCTGCTTTTTCTTTAGGTCAGCACGCAGTTTCGATTCCTGCTTCTTCAGATCTTTTACAACTTTATCTTTTTCTTTCTTTTGAGCAGCCAGTTCGTTTTTCTGATTTTCCTGATCCGATTTGAGACTGAGTTTATCGTTACGCATTTGTTCCAGATCGGACAATGCCAATTCAACAGCAGAGCGGGTTTCCGTAATCCGTCTCACCTGATTTTTTCGGATGGCCGAATACTCTTTGAAATAATTCATTCTTCGCCAGGCCATCATCACACTTCGTGAACTAAACAGGTAAACCAGTCTGTTGGCCGGCTTTCGGGTCAGATATGCAAAATAAACCATCCGCCCATATTGATCTTTTAAGGTCGACAATTCCCTTTTCAGCTGAGTTACGGATTCTTTTTTGCTATCGATTTCCCGCTCCAGCAGCGCCATTTCAGCCCCTGTTTTTGAAAGAAGATTCTCGTAATTACGAACCTGACTTTCGATAAGCTTAATCTGCTGCGTTGTTTTCTTGCTGTTTTTCTGTGTTTCTTTGATCAGCTTCGAAGTATTTGAAATATCTTTTTCAATGCTGGCTTTCTGATTCTGCAGTTGTTTCTTTTTGTTGGTCTGCGCATAGCCAATATTCATACTCAGCACAGTATAAACAATGCAGAACATCAACACCCGAAAGAACACTGAACCTGATTTCATCACTTGTTATTTTGTTGCTGATCCATCGACGAAAAACTTTCAGGAATCATAAATGGCACTGTGATTTCCTCGTCCACACTCACTTTTTCGAAATCGATAATCACCTTCATTTTTTGATCAGCTTCAACATTCACATCGATCTGGTGAGCCAGAAATTGATCATCGAAAGCAACAAATGCGGAATAATCTACAACCAACTTACTATTCTCTTTTGAAATTTCTTTAATCTGCTGTCGAACAATTTTGAAATTATCCGGAGCTATCCACAAATCCTGCACCAGCACACGATCCATGTCGCTCTGATTTGCAACATAGTTCTTCAGTTTTTTTCTGCCCGGTGTTGCAATTTTATAAGTTTTGGCATCTTCACCAACCTTGAAAATATTGTTTTCGTAATACGAGAAATCATTGCCCGTAACCAAAGCCTGCAGCATATCGAAATCAAAGGGCGTTTTGAGCAAATCGTTGATGAGTTGATAATCTCCTTTAAAATAGGTTTTGTTCAGCCGGTTAATCATTTTCACACTGTCGGGAGTAATACTGACGCGAAACGCTTCAATCCCAATTACAGCCGACAAGGAGAGCCAAATCGTACGATCTTTGATAATCCGCATGCTGCCACCAAAACTCAGATTGGTTTTCTCCGATTCAACCTTAGCCTGAAATTTAATATTCATGGTTCGGAAGTCGAATTGAGCATCCTTCATTTTCGAAAAAATAAATTCAACTCCGGTGTCGCGCTTCACGGTTTCCTTAATTTCCTTCTTCGCTTCCCGCCCTGTTTTACAAGCTGAGAAGAAGGCAATCGTAATCAAGAGTACCGGCAAAAGAAATTTACTCATAATACTTTTTGTCAGTAATTTTTTTATCAATCCATTTTCCAGCACCGCCCAATTCGCGCGCCATGAGCCAATAACGCAGTGCTTCATCTGTGTTCTTCAAAAAATACAATACATCGGCATAATGTTCCAGCAATGCTCCATCATCGTCACCTCCCAAACTCATTGCTTTGCGATAAGCTTCGGCCGATTCGGAATACTGTTCAAGCCGAAATAAAACCAATCCGAAAGTATGCTGAAACTCTGATTTGTCCTCATTTCCGCTGAGTGCTTCTGTTATCAGCTGCTGAGCTTTAGCAGTGCTTTCTCCACGCAGTGCAAGTGAATAGGCATATGCATTTTTTGCAACAGCATTGTTCTGGTCGGCCTCGATGAGTTGTTCAAACATTGCATCAGACTCACTGTTGCTGTTGGTTTTCAGATACGCCTCAGCCAACAGATACATCGCTTCGTTTTTCATTTCCTTATTGCTCAGTTGCATATCGGAAGCAAACTCCAGCGATGATACAGCCTCAATAAATTTTCCAGTATGATATTGTGCCGATCCTAGAAAAAACCAGACTTTACTCTGCTCAGGAAATAATTCTGAAGCGTTCGTAGAATAGGCAAACAACGAGTCATATTGCTGATCGTCGTAATATTCATTCATCACAAGATCCCAGATTGCGAAAACGCTTTTGTCCAACACCAGCGATTTTTTCCACATCATCAACGCTTCATCCTTGCGGTCATCTTTGTTTAAAAAATCAGCATACATCGCCCAGGCCTTCGCTTCAGTTGGATGCACACTCACGAGTGTATCGAGCATTGGATAAACAACGGTTGAATCACCATACACATTGCCGGCTCGATAAATATTCAGAAATAAACTAATTTTTTCATCTATGCCTGTTGCAGACGATCCAATGATGGAAAATATTTCATTCACGGCCAGCGAATCGTTGCCTGACAGATGATAATAATCGGCCAGGTAAGCGTGTGCCAGCGGGTTTTCCGGATCAACGGCAAGAACAGAATTTATACTATTCAGCGCAAGTCCTGCTTTGCCGGTTCGCATGTAAAACTCAACCAAAGCCATTGAATACTGAGGGTTTTCAGGAAATTTATCAGCCAGCTTCTGAATTTCATTCATGGCTTTGTCGGGCTTTGCCCAGTTCTGATAAATATAATACTTCTGAATTCCTGTCTGCTCAGAAATGCCAATCAGCAATTCCAGCTGGTTGTAAACATCTATCGCTTTCTGAAATTCATTTTCCTGAACATAACACTGAGCCTCATACTCATACAACTCATATCGCTCAGGATATTTATTTCGCAGGTTTTTGTATTGATCAGCCGCATCCAAAAACTTTCCCGATTTCTCGAAGGCCATGGCGTAGGTGAGTCGGTACCAAATATTATCAGGTTCAACGCGCATGGCCGTTTTCAATAATTCAACTGCAACATCTGCTTCACCCGTATTCATCTTAAGCCGTGCCAATTCGTATAATGATGCATCATGCAGCGGATCCTGCTGAATAATTGATTCATAAAGTCCGATTGCATTGGCAGCGTTCCCTAGAATCTTATAACGCGTGGCTTCGATGAATACACTGGAAATCATGAGGCGCTCACGATCGGTAAGTTTGTTGTGTTTGCGTTGCGCTTTATGAAACGAATTGCAGGCCGATAACATCAGCACTAAAACAAGCAAATATGGTGTCAGTCGTTTTGTCATTGAACAATTACGGTGAAATCTCCAATGTTTAATTCTTTGTACTTCTCACTATATTCAACGAAATTGCCAACCATACTATTGTCGATGTTCGCATTTGATATCTTGCAATGTGATTGAATGATAGAATTGGAAATAATGCAGTTCGATATCACAGAGCCCTCACCAATAGACACGTGCGGGCCAACAATGCTTCCCGTAATGGTCACGTTTTTTCCTATAAAACAAGGCTGAATAATGATCGAATTTTTCTGATTCAGGTCGTGAGAAATTAAGGTTCCGTTTTTAGCGAAATCTAAAATACGCTGGTTTGTATGAATGGTTGAATTTTTATTACCGCAATCAAGCCACTCTTCAACGTTGTAAACCGAGAACTGGCATCCGCGCTGCATCATGTTTTCAAGCACATCGGTGAGTTGATATTCGCCATTGACCAGCACTTTATCGGCCAGAAGTTTCTCAATTTCCGTTCTTAGAACTTCGCCTTCGCGGAAATAATATACTCCAACAATAGCCTGATTTGAAACAGGAGAGGTTGGCTTCTCGATGAATTTCGTAACAACATCCTTGTTGTCCGTTTTCACAACACCAAATGCTGATGGATCTTCAACCTTGTGAACCCAAATAATTGCTTCGCGCGAAATGTCCATCTTCTGTGTTGTACTGAAAAGAGTGTCGGCAAAAGCAACAATGACTTTCCCTGAAATGGATTCAGCTGCACATGAGATGGCATGCGCTGTTCCTAGCGCCTGATTCTGATAATATATTTTACCTTTCGAACCAACACTGGTTGCAATATCCAGCAAATGCTCTTCAACTTCATCTCCAAAATCACCAATGATATAAGCAATCTCATCTACTTTTTCATCCACAAGCTCCATCAGATCTTCAACAAGACGCTGTACAATTGGCTTTCCAGCTATATTGATGAGCGGCTTCGGAATAGTCAGTGTATGCGGTCTCATGCGCTTACCCATACCTGCCATTGGAATTATTATCTTCATAAATATTTTGAATTATTGTTTCCCTGTATGTCCAAATCCGCCAGCACCGCGCTCGGTGGAATCGAGTTCCGGAACAAGTTGCCATTCGGCCCGTTCATGCTTCGCTATGACCATTTGAGCAATGCGGTCACCATTTTTTATAACAAAATCTGTGTCCGAAAAATTGATAAGAATCACTTTGATTTCACCCCGATAATCGCTGTCGATGGTACCTGGTGTATTTAGAACTGTCACACCGCTTTTAATGGCTAAACCACTTCGGGGTCGCACCTGAGCTTCGAATCCGATTGGCAACGAAATAAACAATCCCGTTGGAATCAACTTTCGCTCCATCGGGCGGAGAACAATATTCTCTTCGGTGAAAGCACGCAAGTCGACGCCGGCAGAGTATTCTGTTTCGTATGCAGGCAACGGGTTGTTGCTAAGATTTACAATATTGATTTTCATCCTGACTTTATATAAAGGTGCAAATTTAATCATTTTTGCGATTCCGGAAAAGATTGCCTTGGTTACACAAAGTACCTCGAAGTTGGAGCACGAAGTCCCACAAAGTAGATCACTCAAAAACAAAAGCTTATATCTGTTGCAGCATTACATCTTTGCAAACAAGTTTGCTCAATGCATTACCGCAACAGATATTCACGACTAGGTCGTGAATTTGTCATCAGCTTTTGTTACGAATTTTGAATTTGAACAAAAATTCTTCTTTCAGAGCACAAGTCTTTTAATTCCGTCTTTTAGTGATTTCACATGAAAATGCAAAATCATACACAAGTATTGAGTATGATCGGTTGTGCTATGCTGGATTTCAAGCTTGCTTGAAAAATGCTGCACAACACAACCGATAACGACTTTTTCTTAGTTCATTCTACTTTGTGAACCAAAGCGCATGACATGAGCTGAGCTCATGAGCACCTATAAAGGTAATTCAATGAGCGAATAAACTTCGTGTGCACGTTGTGCTACTTTGTGCACCAAAAGCAAGTTCTATTTAAATGCACTTTCGCTCAGGCCGGGGCCGCTCAGGGCAAGCTTTTCGAAGTATTCAGGAACTGGCTTTGCAGCAAGTTTATCCACATACATCTTGGCCAGATACTGACTCATCATGAATCCATGTCCACGCAGCCCAACAAACAATCCAAGCGACGGATCGATGATGTAGCGCGGCTCAACATAATATCCGCTCCACACCGCCTGGAATCCGACTGAAGCCAATTGCGGAATCCAGTCACTGAAAATTTCGCTGGCGATTTCAAGGAATTCCTTGCTGTTTATTTTCAGGTTTTTATCGGTTTCTTTCGGGTCAGTGAGCGGCGAAGCGCAACCAATGATCTGGCCGGTTTCTTTTAATTGCTGGCCATACACCGAGCTGAATGCTTTGTATTTTCTGCGATCAATCAGCATGTCAAGTGCATCGCCATCTTTGCCGAGCAGAGGAAGTCTGCGTGTGATGAAAGCCTGATGACGTACAGGATACAGACCAGTTTCAATGTTCAGCTTACGTGCAAATTTATCTGCGGTTGGTCCAAGTGCATTGATGAAAACTTCGGTTTCAAATTCTACATACTGCTTGTTGTGATCGCGCACCAATACAATATATTTGGAACCTTCTTTTCGCAGATCAATCAGTTCGCAGTCTTCCATTATGCTTCCGCCCTTCTGAATACCAATGCTGCGAATCAGGTCGATTACGCGGCCAGGCGTAGCCTGCCAGCAGTCGTGTGTAATAAGAGCTGACTGATATGTGCTCAGATTTTTGTTGAAATACGGGCTGATTTCTTTCTGGAAATCTTTCTTATCAACCATGTATGCATCTGACCAGGCGCGTGATGCGTCGAGGGCTTTGTATGTTGCATCATCGTGGGCAAAGCTCACATATCGAATGGGTTTGTAATCAACGTTTTTTATTTTCTGCAGCTCGACAAAAATATCGCGGTTGTGAATGGCAATATCCGAAAGTTCTGGGACGCTGAATGCAGGCCGCCCACCGGCGATATTACGCCACGATGCACCACGGTCATGATTCACGAGAACAGGGCTGAATCCGGCTTCGGCCAGATAACGAAACAGCGCACTGCCACCGATACCACCACCGGCAACCAATGATTTCACTTTTCTACGCTCTGTTTTTACACCAGGCGTGAATGGAACAATAACTTCGTTTTCTTTTCCCGGATACAATTCGCCGATCAGCACCTGATTCGACAAAGGCCCGCGAGGTGTTGCATCGCCTACAATGGTAATACCTTTTGAAGCAATGGTTGTTTTCAATCGGCGGATGCAGCGTTTACCGCGGCAGGCACCCATACCAAGACGTGTGGTATGTTTGATTTCATCAACAGAAATAAACTTGCGGTCGCCAATGCGCTCGAGAATTTCATCAAGTGTGACATCATCGCAATGACATACATAAGTTGCACCCTCCTCCTTGTAGCTTGTAGTCTGAAGTGAGGGCTTTTCAGGATAATTGCTTTTTACAATAAAACCGCGCACTTTTGTGAGATCATCGCCATGAACCGTTGATGATTTCACGCGGGCAACATTGGTTTTATTGGGTTTTGTCAGAATTTTTTCAATCACTCCTTCGCCAAGGACCTTTCCGTTGTTGTCAACAAGGTACACTTCTTCTTTCTCATTTGCTTCGTATTCAATCGGCAAAAACAGCTGATCCTTTTCAATGTTGTAACCAAAAATGGCCAGACCGGGACACTGATAAACACATTGCATGCAGCCGATACATTTATCGAAATCTACCACAGGGACCGTGCTGGTTGATGTTTTGGTGATGGCTCCGTAGGGACAGGCAAATGCGCAGGGATTGCAGGCAAAACCATACAGGCAGTCGATTTGCACAAACGGTTTCTTTTTTCTGTCGCCAACCGGTAGCACTGGCTCTTCTATAACCCGCACCGGGTGCTGCTGAGAATCGATATACTCTTTTGAAACCGCAAGGTAGTCGTCGTATTTATATTTAACCGACATCATATCCAGTACTTCGTATGCCGATTGTTTACCACGCAAAACCGCGGAGGTGCCTTCACCAATCCGGATTGCATCGCCCACACCATGGCAGTTGCGACCGAAAATTTCATTACCCAGCGAGAGCAGCTGATCATCGGGAACAAGGCCAGTACATATATTGATGGCATCGATGCCTTCAATTACTTTTTCAGTTCCCGGAATGGGTTTGAAATTATGTGCTTCGGCAATCACAGCGCCAACAACGCCTGTGTGATCTTCGTTTGGAATAGCGCTCACCAGAATATGATTGAGCATAACAGGAATACCGAGACGACGTACGCGATTGGCCTGAACAGGGAATCCGCCTTCTTTGCCCTGAGCTTCAATAATAGCAACAACTTGAGCTCCAGCTTGCATTAATTGATATGATGTGAGATAGCCAATATTTCCGGCACCGACTGTTAGAATTTTTTTACCCAGCAATGTGAGTTCGGTATTCATCATTTTCTGAACCACTGCGGCGGTATAAACACCCGGAACATCATCGTTCTCGAACGTAGGCATGAAAGGGACAGCACCCGTAGCAACAATCAGATGATTGCAATCGATATAAAATATTTCTTCCGTTTTAATATTTTTAATCGCAATACGTTTCCCTTCGAGCAGATCCCACACGGTACAATTCAGAAAAATTCCTTCATGATTGTCGCCGGCCAGAGCCGAAGCAATTTCGAAACCGCGCATACCGCCATATTTCTTTTCTTTTTCAAAAAAGAAAAACTGGTGGGTTTGCATATTGAACTGACCGCCGATTTTCGCGTTATTGTCGACCACAATATTCGAAACATCGTGCTGATTCAATATTTCTCGCGCTGCAAGTCCGGCCGGGCCTGCACCCACGATAACCACATCGGTGCGGTAAACTTTTATCTGAGGTTGCCTCGAATGTTTCGCTTCCGGCATATAATCCTTGGGCACTTCCATCACTTCTTTCACGCCGTCTATCTGTGTAATACAGATGCGGCGGATCACGCCATCAACAAGCATTTCGCAGGCACCGCATTTCCCGATGCCACATTCGAGTGAGCGGTTACGATCCTGAAGACTGTGGCTGTGAACCGGAAAACCGGCATTGTGCAGCGCTGCGGCAATGGTGAACCCCTTGTCGCCTTCTACGCTGGATCCGTTGAATTTGAATGAATGTTTCTCGCATTCGGGAACAGGCAGGATGGGGTGTTTATCAATTTTTGACATAGTGCAAAGTAAATTTACGATTGCAAAATTAGCGGTAAATTCCTAACAAGGGCTTTTGGATACTTGATTTTTAATACATGCTTTTATGAGATTATGCAATGTACGGATGCAAAATTTTTCAATTTCATACGAAAAATGTAACTTTGCGCAAAAGATTGACTACATGGGCAGAATAACCTCCATTCTCATCGCGTGCATTGCGCTCACAATGATTGCGTGCGGCGGCGGAAAGAAAGACGATGCGAAGACCGATCAGAACAACTCGACGGTAAACAATGACCTGGAAGCAGGTAAAATCACTGTCGGTGCTACCGAAGAGAGCTACGATCTGGCACAGCGCCTGGCTTCGAACTATGTCGCACAGAACACCAACATGATTGTTGAAGTGATTCCATGCAAAACCACTGAATCGAAGCAATTGCTATCCTCAGGAAAAGTGCAACTGATTGTTACCGGCGGCAGCACAAACCCGTTTCCCGATTTTGAATCAAATGCGATTGCAACAGATCTTCTTGTGCTGACGGTGAACTTCAATAACCCCGTTCTGCAGTACCTTGTAATGCGCGGTCTTGACCTGAAAGATTTAAAAGGCATTTTTTCCACAGGCAGTATTACCAACTGGAATCAAGTGGATAAAAAAGCAGCGTCCTCTCCTTTAAAACCGCTGGCTGGGCCAGATAGCACCAGCTCAAACTTAATGATAAGAGCATTTCTCAACTCCGGTTTTGGACAAACAGTGACATCGACATTGAGCGAGAATGAGCTTATCAGCAGTATTTCAGCCGGTCCCGGATCGATCGTATTCATGAGCCACAGGTTGGCCTATAACCAGAATTCAGGATTCAGAGCCAATGGCGTTTATGTAATACCGGTTGATTTCGACGGGAACAATGTTGCGAATGATTCAGAACTGATTTACGATAATCTGAACAGTTTGAAAAAATCCTACTCCAAAGGAGGATTTCCGAAAGGGCTGGTCCGCAATCATTATTTCATCACAACCGGAAAGACCGAGCGGTCAGACATTGTGAAGCATTTCACGAATTACGCACAAAAAGAAGCATCCAATGTGATTTCGGGTGCCGGATATTTTCAACCACTTAAATAACAAATAGTATGAAAAAAATTCTCGTCGTTTTCATCATCGCTGCAGGACTGGCATCGTGTCACTCTTCAAAAAAAGCTTGCTGTGATCAATCTGCCAATACACCACAGGCAACAATCATGACCAGCTTCAAAGATACAGTTAGCTATATGATCGGAACTGATATTGCAAAGAGTTTTTCGCAAAATAAAATTGAACTGAATCTTGATCTTCTGTTTGCTGGAATCCGTGACGGATACAACGGAAAAGACACATTGTTTACACAGCAGCAATTCCAGGAAATCATGGGAAAATTCCAGATGGAAATGCAGCAAAAACAGCAAATGGAAGCAACAAAAGATGCTGCAATCAACAAAGAAAAAGGCCGTCTGTACATGGAGGCCAACGCAAAGAAAGAAGGTGTTATGCAGACCGCATCAGGGCTTCAGTACAAAATACTGCGCGATGCAACAGGTCCGAAACCGCTGGCCACAAACACTGTGAAAGTGAACTACGAAGGACGCCTGATTGACGGAACTATTTTCGACAGCAGTTACGAAAGAAAAGAACCGATTGAATTTGGACTTGGACAAGTGATCAAAGGCTGGACAGAAGGCCTTCAGCTCATGAGCGTCGGATCAATGTATGAACTCACCATCCCGAGCGATTTGGGCTACGGTGACAGGGCTATGCAATCGATACCTGCAGGGTCGACACTGGTCTTTAAAGTTGAATTACTCGAATTCAAATAACAGAAAATTCAAAACTGTATCTCATGAAAAATATAATGATTCTGCTTTTTGTTGCTGCTGTTGTTACAGCATGCAGTACCAGAAAAAACGATACTGAAGGTGACGATAAAACTGAAAACACTTCTGTTGTTACCAAAGAAAATTCAACTCCGGAATATATCACCACGGCCAGCGGCTTGCAATATAAAATCCTGCGTGCTGCTGAGGGTCGTAAACCTGGCCCCACCAGCCGGGTAACAGTAAATTACGAAGGGAAACTGCTTGACGGAACTATTTTTGACAGCAGCTACGACCGTGGCAAACCCAACACCTTTGGCCTGAACGAAGTGATTCCCGGATGGACAGAAGGCGTTCAGCTGATGAGTGTTGGTTCGATGTACGAATTTATTATTCCACCTGCATTGGCATACGGAAACCGCGAATTGCCGGGTATTCCAGCAAACTCAACCTTGAAATTCAAAGTTGAATTGCTTGAAATTAAATAAAGATGTTTGCTTTCTGAAGCCCGCTTTGTGCGGGCTTTTTTATTGATTAATGTACTGCATAAGTTTGTAAAGTTGAAAGTTATCAAGTTCATAAAGGTGCTTCTCGAGTGGTCAGTAGTGAGTTGCCAATAGCCAGTTTAATTTTTACTTTACAATGTTGTTTTGGATTTATTATTACAAACATCTACCATCAAATCTAAAATCAAAAATCGATATTCTTAAATCACAGAGCCTTCGTGTCCTTGTGGCAAACACGCATTGGGCGCGCGTCTCCAGCTTGCAGCATTTTACGTTGACGCGTGACCTTTAATACTTTTTGTGACTTTGTGTCCTCGTGGCGAATTATTGAATTTCACTGCGAACTTGGTGAACTTCTCTTACTTGGGCGCGCGTCTCCTGACGCGTGACCAGTAATACTATTAGTGGCTTTAGTTCCTCGTGGCAAAATTTCTCTGCGTCTTTGCGCCCTCTGCGAGAAACTCCCTGCCATTTTTCTCTGCGCCCCTGCGATCTTTGCGAGAAACGCTCTGCGGCTCTGCGAGCTACTCCTGTGAAAACTCTCTGCGCGCTACTTAAACACTCTGCGTATCCATACAGGCATGACCAGACTCCCCGCAAGCAAATAATAATAGAAAGTCAGCAAGCGCCAGATGAGTGCCAAAACCGGCGCCAGGCCTGCAATTACAAACACGCCCAGATAATCCGAAAAAATCCATTCCGCAATACCACTGGCTCCGGGCGTAGGACTGGCCAGCATAATGACCCACATGTACAACTGACGTGAGAAAAGCTCGAAGTGATCGACCCCGGGCATAAAAGCCATAATGAGGCAATTTATAATAAACAAACGTGAGGTCCATGCGACAAACGTAACCAAAAACAATTTCAACCAGAAGCCAAATGACTTGCCCCGCATTTCCCGGCTGCATAATTTAAGGTCGCGCCCCATGCGGTTTGCACGCCCCTTCCATTTTCGGATAAACTTAAGACTGAATATTCGGCGAAGTAATTTTGCAAAAAATCGCGGTAGAAAAAATATTGAAGCTGAGAGAAACAATGCAAGACAAGAGAGATAGATATAACCGCCCCAGAAAATCCAACCCGGCGTAAAAGCGTCTGGCAGTGCCAAATTACCATATGTTGTCTCTAAATACGCTATCAACAAAATTGCAGGAATCAAAATAATAAAATACAGTTCATCGAGCAAAGAGGAAATCATAACAACAGCTGTACTGCGGCCGAGACCAACACCCTCTTTATGAATGGTAACCAGCGCAACACCAGCACCCCCAATAAAAGCAGGCATAACTGCGTTGCCGAATTCCCAAAGCATGATGTTGTGAAAAGACTGTTTCCAGCTAAGGTTTTGTTGTGTAAGAATCCGCAGCCGGAGCATATTCATAAAATCGCGCAACAGCAAACACAGCACTGCTATAAAAATCCAGAAAATAGTTTTGACACCCCAGTCGAGCTGTGAAAGCATCTCTGCATCAAAGCTACGTCCGATCATATAAGCCGAAATACTGAGTCCCAGCGCGATCGGAATGATTATGCGCCAGGTAGAAAAATATTTTAGAAATGAAATTTTATTTTGAGTCACCATTGAAATACGAAGGTAGTAAAATACGAAATACGAAATCAGAAATACGAGAGAAAATGTGACGCTTCGCGCATGTGTGGCTTCGCCGATGTGGCGCTTCACGTGAGACGTGACACGGTCGCGAATGTGGGAAGATTAGATTCTGGAAAGATTTGTAACGACTCACGCTTGCAGCGTGATAAATTCCACGTGTGACGAAAAAGGATTTGAAGAAAAATTACAAAATAAAAAAAAGTTCATAGCAATTTGCAATTTAATATTCGGCTGCATACATTTGCATTGCATTCTCCGATAACAAAAGAATCAACAATGAAAATGAATCTGTTGAAAGTAATTTTCGGTTTCCTTTTATTAACCGGATTTACCGGGCTAAAGGCGCAAACTGTTCCTGTAACCGAAGGCAATGAAGGCAAGTACAAACCAAGCATCTATGGAACTTATTATGATGCAAAAAGAAGCTTTTTTGAGAGCATGCCCAATGATTCGAACGAGATCATTTTTCTCGGCAACAGCATCACTGATATGTGCGCATGGAATGAGCTTTTCGGAATGGAGAATGTGAAAAATCGTGGAATTAGTGGTGATGTGATTAATGGCGTTATAGACCGACTTGAGGAAGTTGTAAGCTCCTTTCCGAAAAAAATATTTTTGATGATCGGCACCAATGACCTGGCCAGGAAAAGAAGTGTTGATCAGATTCTCACTGATTATGAAAAACTCATCACACTGATTATTCAGAAAACACCGAAAACACAACTGTATCTTCAAAGTGTCTTGCCTACAAAGAATCAGACAACCCGAAACAACAACGACATTATTGAAATCAATAAAGGAATAAATGCACTTGCAAATAAATATTCACTGACCTATATAAACCTTTTTGATCTTTTCAAAACACCAGAAAATGAATTGAATATGGATTATTCATACGACGGGCTGCATTTGAACGGGCAGGGATATTTGTTGTGGAAAGATGCGGTGATTGAATATGTCGTTAAGTAACTTTGCCTACGAAAACGAGCCTGTCTCAAAACCGGGTGTTGTTTCGACATTCCACCGTTCCGGCCAAAATTAACCCTCGAAGAGTTCCGAACTCTTCGAGGGTTTTCTAAAACAGGCCGGAACATGGAACCGTCGGAACAACAGCAAAAACAACGGTTCCATGTCCTTTCGCTCCTTCGTCGCTTTCGGACGGTGGAATGTTGTTTTTGCTCTGGGGGTTTCGTTTTGAAAAATCCTCTTACTATTCATCAACAATTCCCCGTTAATACTATTTTCTTCGCATACGAATTCAGGAGCTATTTTCGTTGTATTTTTGACCTATGTGCCGTACTATGTCAATCCGAAAAGCCCTGATACTGCTGCTGATTCCGGTGGTTTTCTCCTCCTGCGCCGGACTGCGCGAGCATATCCGTGAACGACAGCTCGAGACCCACGGGCCACCGAAAAACATCAGAGACAATCGCAATGATCTCACAGAGCGGAAAGACAAAACACGACGCGACACCCTTTCAAACATCAGCGAAAGAAATGCCCCCACTGGTGTTTATGCCAAATACGGAGAAAAGTGGAAGGTTGAATTAAGCGGAACCGAAGACGCGAAATTTCTTGAAGAAATTGACTCCTGGCTCGGGACACCTTACGTGTACGGAGGTGAGTGTAAAAAAGGCACCGACTGCAGCGGCATGATCCTGGCCATGTACGAAACAATATACAATCTTGCGCTTAACCGCAGCGCCAACGACATGCAGAAAGATGTCCGCTTTATTGATATCGATAAAGCACAACTCGGTGATGTTTTGTTTTTTAAAATCAATGGCGACCGCGTCAGCCATGTAGGGCTGTATCTGGGCAGCCGCCGCTTTATACATGCCACCACCAGCAAAGGCGTAATGATCAGCAGCCTCGATGAAGATTATTATTCGAAGCGATATTATAAATGCGGGCGGATTGTGGCGATGGAGAGACAATAGCACGGAATCCGCGCTATTGTCAGTGGGAAGTTCCTAAAGTTGAACGTTCATAAAGGCACTTTGAAGTGGCCAGTGTTCAGTGGCCAGTTGTGAATGATTAGTTCGCCGCGGCGGATCACCACTGACTACATTACTTCTCACAATAGACAACTAAAATGATTTTACTGCGCGGACATTGCACGTTACATTCTTTGAGTTGTTGTTAACGTCGCCGAAATAGAATTGAAAATAAAAACCATTAGAAGAAGTGTACTCAGTGCTGCTCCAATAATTCAAATCCTTCGCAAGAACTGCTGAGCCTATTGCTCTGGCAGTTTTATTAACGTGATAACGATTATGCCAAAGCAAAATCAATTCGTCAATTGATGGCAAGTACCATTCTGGCCCAAGGGTTTCCACCCAAAGGCGGGCAGTACCAGCACCAGTTGACATTAAAGATGTGTTATAAGCTCCATCTTCAGTTGTATTTGCTCCAATAAATGTCGAGCCACCGTAAATTGCAGTTGTTTCCGTTTTTGAAACAATCAAACCATGCTGCTCACCATCACTTCCTGAATAAATATAATATACAATGCCCCCTAAAGTATCCTGTCCCAGATAGAATTTTGGTTGTGCCACTCCAAATACATAGGGATCAGTAGCCGTTCCGGTTCCGGTAACAGTAATATTATTGCCGGCTGTTATATGTGTTTCCGATCCGTCAGTAACTGGTTTGTCACTCAGATCATTATAACTGCCACTTGTAGCAACTGTTGCCAGACTGTTCCAGCCCAAAACTCCTGCGCCGTTTGTGGTCAAAACCTGCCCACTTGTACCATCTGAATTTGGAAAACCATATGCGTTATTGATATTCAGATTGCTGTAAACTGTCAGCGTTGCTGTGCTGAAATCGCCGTACAGGAGCGGTGTTGAGGTATTGCTGTTTGATATGTACAGTTTGTTGGAGCCGGTTTCGTTTAAACCTGCTTCGTTACCAATAAAAACATTGTAAGAGCCCGTCGCATAAAACCCGGCCGCAAATCCGATAGAAACATTATAGCTACCTGACGCATTATTATACAAACTGCTTGTTCCGATACTCGTGTTTTTATTTCCGGAAGTATTAAAACGCAGACTTCCTCCCCCAATTGCAGTATTCTCAATTCCATCCGCATTATAATTCATAGAGCTCCTACCAATAGCGGTATTTTGCGTTCCGGTTGAATTAGTCAATAATGCTTCCTGCCCAAAAGCAACGTTACTATAGCCAGTAGTATTGCTATTTAATGCCTGTTCGCCAAACGCGACATTCCAGTATCCGGTTGTATTGCTACTTAAAGCGCCATTCCCCATTGCTGTATTTGTCAAAATACTCCCCCCACCTCTACCTACTCTCACCCCATTGATCTGCGCATCAGCAGAGACATCCAGCTTGTAAGCCGGTGTTGTTGTACCAATACCCACATTTGTCCCATCATCGTAAACACCTGATGAAACCAGTGCTGTTCCATTCCATGTGGCAAGATAGTTTGTACTGTTTGTACCAACTTCAGGATCAACTTCAGTAAATGATGTCAGATATCCTGCGTCGTTTGTAAATGAACTCACATTCGTTGGCGCTCCTGTCAGACTGCTGTACTGGCCATCAAACAAAAGTGGTTTATCACTTAAATCATTATAGCTGCCGCTTGTTGCAACCGTTGCAAGACTGTTCCATCCTAAAAGTCCGGCACCATTTGTTGACAAAATCTGTCCATTTGTTCCGTCTGCATTTGGAAATGCATATGCGTTATTGATGTTCAGATTGCTGTAAACAGTAAGTGTTGCTGTGCTGAAATCGCCGTATATAAGCGGTGTTGAGGTGCTGCTGTTGGCAATATAGAGCTTGTTTGAACCGTATTCATTATAACCAGTCTGGTAGCCAAGAAAAACATTGTTTGATCCGGAAATGCCATTGAACCCAGCCTCCTGGCCCAGAGCCACGTTATTGTTTCCTGTTGTGTTCCGCAATAGCGCATCACGTCCAACAGCAGTGTTATTATCACCAGTTGTATTGGCACCTAATGACTGCAATCCTAACGAAGTATTTGAATTACCGTCAATGTTGTTTGTCAATGCCTGACATCCGAGGGCTGTATTCCATTTCCCAATTGTGTTGGCATATAGTGTGTGCTGCCCAATAGCCGTGTTCGTACTACCAGTCGTATTACTGAATAAGGAATAAAAACCCACAGCCGTATTAGCAAAGCCAGAAGAGTTAGTCATTAATGCATAACTTCCAATCATAACATTGCTCGCCTGATTACCACCACCTCTTCCAACGCGTACGCCATTTATTTGCGCATCAGCAGCGACATCCAGCTTGTAGGACGGTGTTGCAGTTCCAATACCTACATTCGTTCCGTCATCGTAAACAACCGATGAAACCAGTGCTGTTCCATTCCATTTGGAAACATAATTGGTTGTATTGATACCAACTTCCGGATCAATTTCTGTAAACGAGGTGAGATATCCCGCATCGTTTGTAAATGAACTCACATTTGTTGGTGCGCCTGTCAGGCTGCTGTACTGGCCATCGAAGCCCGCTGGGAGTTTTACAAAGCCTCCGTTTGTCAGGCGGATAGTGTCGTTGCTGATGCTCAGAATTTGTATTTCATTTGTTACTGATCCATCAACTTCGGTGAATGAGGTGAGATATCCGGCATCATTTGTAAATGCACTAACAGTCGTTGGTACAACAGGGATTGTGGGTGTGTTTATAAGACTGTTGTAATCGCCATCGAAGCCGGCAGGGAGTTTTACAAAACCTCCGTTTGTCAGGCGTATGGTATCATTACTGATGCTCAGAATTTGTATTTCATTTGTTATTGATCCATCAACTTCAGTGAATGAAGTGAGATATCCGGCGTCGTTCGTAAATGCACTAACAGTCGTTGGCACAACAGGGATTGTGGGTGTGTTTATAAGACTGTTGTAATCACCATCGAAGCCGGCGGGCAATTTTACAAAACCTCCGTTTGTGAGACGGATGGTGTCGTTGCTGATACTCAGAATTTGTATTTCATTGGAAATATCACCATCAACTTCAGTGCTGAGCTTGTTATTCCAGTTGATGATATCTGTTGCCGTAATCGTTGCTGCTGCTGATAAATCAAACACCGGATCGGTTTCGGTAATTCCGCCGACAACACTTTCGGCTGTTTTTGCATGCAATGCATAAGGCACGCTCAAAAGCTCACTGGTTCCCGATATCGTGTAAGTCGTGCCACCTGTTATATCAGTTTCAGTTTTTATAAAATACGGACCATTGCTCCAATCAATCGCATCGAAGCCAACACCGTTCCCGATTTCAATACTCACAAGACCATTCGCATTCGTTGTCGGGGTCTGCGTTTCATAATACACAACCGTTCCCGTTGACGAGCCCTGCAAAATGCTGATCTGCATTCCGACAGCTGTATTGGTTACAAGCAGATCGCTGGTATTGCGAATAACTGCCTGATAACTGAGTTTCTGAGGAGCCTGAGCAAATGCAGCTGCAACAAGCATTGTAAACAAAACAACAGTAAATATTCTTTTCATAATTATTGATTTTTGACAATTTTGAATTCCTTTTCCAATTCACCTGCGGCATTTGAAATGCGCAGAAAATACATGGCAGGAGCCAGGTCCCGCATGGGAACATTTGTTTCACCCACATTCAGCTTTCCTTGCCGGACCAACTGTCCGTTGTAGTCAAACAGTTGAAAAATGCAGTCGTCAACATGTGTCTGACTGATGATCAAAAAATCATTGGCGGGATTCGGAAAAACCGAACACTCCCATTCAAGCGCATAATCACTGATGGCGACAACTTCGCTGATTTCGTAGGGCTGCTGAACTCCCTGCGCAACTGATCCATCAGTTCCCGGGTTTGTGGTATAAACTACCTGACCTATGGAATAGCTCACGGATCCTCCTGATCCGGAGGCGTTGCCGCCTGATGTTACAACGCCTGTTTGAGCTGAGACAGCGAAAATTGACATGAAAAACGTACAAACAATAAATATTCTATTCATAACAGTACTATTAATTGACAAATGCGAAAATAATGCAGACGTAAATGTAATACATAAGCAGGAAAGCCTAATAATTTCAAAGCAATTTAACTTTCTTTCCTTTACGATAAAAAGTCCTTCAATAAAAAATTAAGGCCTCAGATGTAAAGCCGATAAAAACCGCACAATATCTGCAATTATGCATAATGTCTGCTGTCGCAGTTTCATTTCTCTCTTTTATAAAGATATACTGCAATGCTGGGTACAAAAAAGATTGAGAATAACACGATGCCTACCAGCAGCAAAATGCCTGTACCAGGCCAATGCATCAATTTAAACAGAATTCCTAAGGATGTTAGGGAAATGGATACTGCCCCGGTAATAAATGCGAATACTTTCATACGAATTCAATTTAAATTTTCCTACTCATTTGGCTTTTCGGATCCGCCCCGTTTTTTCCCGCCTTGGCGGAGTGGAATCTGGGCTCCACTTGTTTTTGAACTATCAATCGTTTAATCAGATTTAACTTTGTTGGCATCCTTGTTCTCAAGTTTATTTACAGCATCTTTGAATGAAAAGCAGCACGGATTTTCACCCGCGCTGCCTAAATCAGAATCGTCAATAATATAATAAACTAATAAATGATTGCCGGTATTCATGTATTTACTTTTGAATAATGAGTTTTTGGGGTTCAATGTGATTAGCTGAAAATATTTCCACGAAATACAATCCATTCGCAAAGTCCGAAACATTGATATGATGCTGATTTTTAGTAATGTCTCCAGCACTCACTAAAAAGCCTGTTGAATTAAAGATGCGATAACTGCTGCCATCAGCAACATCTCCGTTAATACTGAGCACGACATTGTCTGAGGCAGGATTCGGAAATATGGACACTAAATCAGCATTGACATTTTCAGAAATATCCAGATGGAAAGATGGGTTTATATTAATTGGTTTATAATATGTTTCTGATGATTTCCCGGAGCAGTTTAACGTAATACTGATAACATTATTCCCCTCAATCTGAAAACCATAAGTTTCGACAAATTGATTTGTAATAACGCTGTCCTGAAAATTCCAGGTAACCGTAAGCAAACTGTTTACCGTGTCGACAATAATACTATTGACATAATAATCAAAGTAGTCACCCAGACAGGCATCCTCTTCGTTTGCGGGAATTGTATCAACAATGGGATCACAGGATGTGACGTATGCTGACACAAGTGTAGATGTTCCAATCTCATCCGTTGGAAAAATTCTTTGCTCCCCAACCCTTCCCACACCAAATGCATAATATGAATCACCGATATTGGTTATGGTATCATTTACAATATCTGTTTCTCTGATCTGAATACAATTTGTAAAACCTCCGTATACCGCATCAGTGCTAATTACGGAATCAATTACAATGTGGCCTGGTTCCACGGTTTGAGATACTGAATAACCTGTTGTAAAATAATTGTTTGAAAAGTACAGAATAGGGGTTGATAGTATTATTGCAGAATCAAGATCGGGATACTCTTCGGAATATGCCTTCAGATAAACATCCCCATTAAGATCCTTAAACAACCAAATCAGATGGAAAACCTCTGTCTCACAGCATCCGCTGTGGGAATAAAGTTTCCCTTCCTGAAGAAAACACAAGTCGGTATTAATGAAGTCTGATTGTAAATACGTAAAAGTAGCTGTGTGTCCCCAATTGTCAATATCACCATAATCAACCAAGACAGTTTGATTGCCTACGCAAAATGGCATGTAATAATCGGATGCAACCTGAGCAAAAGAAATTCCAATTGCAAAAACATAAAACACAGATATGATAAGTCGTTTCATAATGTTTTGTCAGAGTTTACTGTGCTGACGCTGCACTTTTATTTCTGCATCTAGCAAACAATAGTGATAAAAAGGAAACACAACATACTCCATGTTCCAGCTCCGATAACACTGGTGATTGCCGTCACCTTTGCATTTTCTCTCTTGTGCTGTTTCTTATATCCTTTCACATAGGCCTGACTCACAGGGCCTGTAGCAACTGTTGTTGCTGCCGTCGTATTTGATTCTGAGCCGGAAACATTTACATTGCTGCAATTTTCAAGATTATTGGCCTGCTCAAATACATAAGGCGGAACTTTTGGCTTAACCATCATTGAAATGAGTGTCCCGTAGAATGCGCCGGGATAACCAAATAAAAATCCGGAGAAAAATTTGAAGTTAACTCCCAGCGCGGTAGGATTGTAAGTGTTTTTGGCCAGACAGCGGGCATAGGCCATGGCTTCCTCTGCTGTCATTTTTCTGATGGGTTTATTATTCATTCCGCCAACAGACTTCAATCCGGAAAAATCAAAAGTTTTCGCACTGGTCGAATAATTACCCAATAAGTCTGCTTTGGCCAAACCACCAAAATTTAAAATGGTATATCCATCCTTGAAGAAATCAAATACTGTTTTGGAAAGCTCCGATACTGTGCGGACTCTGATTCTGTCACAAGTAATGACATAACAAATCGAAAAAAGAAGTACTCGTTCTTTCTGTTTCTCAAATTCCGAATTAGGATATATGCCAACGATTCTAATACTGCCACCGTTTGCCTCAGAATTTGCAAGCTTTAACCCAAGCACATCTTCGATGTATTTCAGGGAGTCGATTGTTGGAGTTAATGCGGTATTAACAGTAACTGGTTCGTCTGAAGTTTTGAAAAATTCGATCTCGCCGTTTTCATAACGGATTTTAAATACTTCGTTAGTGCTTATCGAATACAGAGGTCCGTTTAAATTTGAAAATTTTCTGTATTTGATTTCCCCCTCAGTAATCTCAGAAACTTTGGCAGCAATTGTTGTTGTGCCCTTCGTAAAGATAGTATCCTGAGCAAACAGATGCAAAGGGGGAAAAAAAGAGAAGAACAATGCACATGAAAGAAAAACAATGCATCTGAAAATATTGATGTTTTTATTGTTCATAACAGAAGTTTTATATTAGTCCATTCTAATGTAATCTTTTCCACCAATAGTCATAACATCATCTTCAATATATCCGGTCGCTGAACTCGAGCCACTAGATACAGTAACAGTAGAACCCTCGCATTCCCAGGAGCCACTTGCATCATGGTCTTGATAGTAATTGCCCGGGGTTCCCCAATAACTGTCAAAAGAATTTTCTGTGAATTCTAAAGTCCACGCCTGTTGAATTCCCGTAAAAACAACCTCATATCTCCATACGGTACCTTCTAAATCGCAACTGTTTTCTGAGCAACCACAGCCGCCTGCGAGAGTACCCACAAGACCAAAAACACAATCAGTGCAGGAATTTAAACCAATCGATAGTGCAATGAAGATAAAAATTATTCTCATGTTATATTTGCCAGAGTTTACCGTGCTGACGCCGCACTTAATAGTGAAATATAAACGCTAACAAATATACACGACAACAATACTATTGCCGGGAAATAAAACAGGCATTTTTCCGGAAAATTCCGGCAATTATGGGGGGCGTGAAGATTTACTAAATGGCTATCACTTTGTTTTTAATGGCCCATACAACCATTTCAACCATATTCTTGATATCGATATCGTAGGTTTCTTTCAGTTTACGCTTAATGTTGTCTTTGAACGATGTCACCACATCTTCGGTAATGCACATTTTCGAGGCAATTTCTTTCGCACTAAGGCCTTGCGATAATAATTGAATCATCTGAATTTCGCGCTGCGTAAGGCCGAAGTTGTGCTCTTTCTTTAAAATGGAAATCAGCTTTTTCTGATTATTGATGATAACACGTGTGGCTTCTTTGATATTAAAAGTTTCGCCAAGACAAAATCCACCACCTTGCATCACTTCTTCAACTGCCCGACCTATTTGTTCAATTCCGCAATCTTTCAGCAGATACCCATCGGCACCGGCTTCAATGGCATCCAATACATATTCGTAATCGGACCGGCCAATGGAAGATGAGATAAGGCCTGACAGTATGATCACTTTAATGTTTTTGAAATCACCCTGTTTCAGCGACGCAGTAATGGCAATACCGCTTTTCCCTTGCAGGATATTGTCCATTATTAGAATGTCGGGCTGTGTGCCGTTTTTAAGCAGCTGCATCAGATCATCTTCACCGGCAGCTTCCCCGCAAACCTGATAATAGGGATGGTATCTTTCCAGATTCTGTCGTAAACCATCCCTGAAAATCTTATGATCATCTACCAGAATTAAATTTGCTTTCATACTTCATTGGTTTTATCGTTGATTAATAAAGGGATGGTAAAACTAAGGCTGCAACCTGCAGTTGTTGATTGAACGAAAATTTTTCCATTCTGCTGCTCAATAAAATATCTGATTAGTGATAAGCCAAGCTTGCTGTTGCCAGTATTATCAGGTGTTGTACCGGAAATAAATTTTTCCACGGCTTCTTCACTCATTCCTTTTCCATTATCATCAAAAGTAAACCTGAGATTCGGGCCTTCTACCGCGCCGCTGATTTTTATTTCAACTTCGTGCCCTCCATGTTTCAGCGAATTGTCAATCAGATTCCGCATGATCAGCTCCATCATATCAGGGTCGGCCAAGAGTGTTACATCAGGCAATTGGTCAATGATTACGGAAGCACCGGTTTGTTTTGCCGCAAACTGGCAAAAGGAAATTACCTTTTCAATGAGTGGTTTTATTGCTACCGGTTGAAGATTGCATTTCATTGATCCCCGCTGCATGGCAGCCCAGCTCAGCAAATTATCAAGCAACAATTTGCGGCGGCTGTTTTGCATTTCAATTTCTTTGAGAGATGAAACCAACACCTGGTCATTCTTCTCTTCTGCATGACTTATTGCGGGTTTCAGCATGTAGTCCGTGGCAATCAGAGGGCCTCGCAAATCGTGGGCTATAATTGAAAAAAATAGATTTCTTGTCTTATCAAGCTGGTTCAAATATATGTTTGCCTGTTTCTTGTTTTTATTTGAACGATACAAAACAATCCCAAACACAGCAAGAATAATGGCAAGAAAAATAACACCCCATACAACCAATCTGCTTTTCCGCCATTCCACAAAATATTTGTTTCGCTCATGGTCAATAAAAGCCTGATAAGTGCCCTGACGACCCAACTTGTTTATCCAGTGGAGTTCCCGTTCATCGAAAAAAGAATTCACTTCTGCTGTAAAAAGAGAATCGCGTAAGTATATAAAATCAAGCAAAAAATCGACAGCAACATCCTTTTGTCCTGCGTCGACCAACACCAGAGACAGAAAATACAACGCATCGGTTTCTGCAATTTTGTCTTTTTTAATTCTTGCATTTTCCAGAACCAATTTTGCAATCTGAATGCTCCTGGAATATTGATTAAGGGCATAATATACACGCGCAAACTTTAACTGCCCTGACTCGCTGGCAATGGTGTTTCCTGACAAAGTATCCAAACTGTAAGCTTGTTGAAAATCGTCAAGTGCGTTTTGATATTCACAGATGGCCAGATAACCTTCGCCACGGTTGTAGAGCGTTTTAATTAATGATGAAGTGTCCTTTATAATCAAACATTCATTTTCGGAAAGATTGAATTCATTTATGGCAGCCGGGTAATTTCCGGAATAATAATGAGAGCAACCATAGAACAATGCGACCCGACTCAGATAATAATGGTCAGATGCAGTTAAAAAACATGTTCTGGCCTCCGAAAACATGATGCCTGCACCGGCAAAATTCTCTGTATCATAATACGAAATCGCGTTCCAGAACCTGACAATTCCAGCTTCGCGAAACATCTTACGTGACATATAAAAATCATAGGCCTGAGAGTAATAATCAACAGTGCCCCCATGCAACTCTTTTCTGAATTGATGTAATAACCGAAAAGTTTTTCGGTTTACAGCATCAGGATATGTATGAACTACAATCAAAGGCAATTCCTCACTCTGTTTGAAAGATTGCTTCAGCACGGAAACAAAATCCTGCAATCCTTTCTGATAGCCAATCCGCTGACTCATTCTAAACCCTTCATAGCAAACTTCAGGTTGTTTCAGCGAATTCCATGCACCTTCATTCTCTGCGCAAAGAATAGCATACTCATACATCTTTTTAACTGTGTTTGAGTCTTCAGGCAATTCATCAAAATGAACAATCAGTTCATTATACAAAGAATCAACGCGCGATGCTGGCTGTCCGTATAAAACCCCGGGCATTAAAGCAGCCAAAATGCAAGTTGCCAATAAAAAAACAAACTGATTTGTTTTCAAAATAAAGCTCTTCACTATATTGATTTACAAACGTACATAAAAATGCAACTGGTCATGAAAATACAGCTGTTTTTTTTCAGGTATCCAATGGCGTTTTGAATTATCGTATTTTTGCACACAGTCAGGTTCAAAATCAACAGATTGAAATTATAACGGTCCGTCCAACAATGAATAAACGAAAGATAATATTAATTGTTCTGTTAATGCTGATTTGCCTGTTCATCGGAATTTTCATCGGTTATTCGTACACTGTTTTCACAAATAATGACAGTGTCAATTCCATTGACTTGAATTACTATAGCCCTGACAACGATTTAGCAAGAAATGACGGCACCTTCAAATATCCATCACCGATGGAATCTGACAAGGGTTGGGGCGAGGCCGTTTTTCCATGGCATATTGTTGATGGAATCCGCGAGCGTGGAAACTACTGGGGATACGGACTGGCTTTTACCGGCGGGAAAGAAAACTATGAAGACTCCTGTGGCTGGCGGCAGGCCACCATCAATTTTGGAGAACCGCAAACCTTTAACCGTGTAGTTATCTGGCATGCTACAGACAATCTGATTATACCGGAATACTATCTCAGATCGTGGAATATAAAACTCGAACGCTGGGACACACTGGTGTGCAAACATGATATTGTTCAACGCACATCTTCCATAAAAGATAAAAACAAGAAAAGTAACAGCATTCCTGTTGAAGATGTTTTTACAACAGTTTCCTCAAACAAAATTCAGTTACTTTTCAACAATTGCAATGCAAGTCACGGCTGGATCAATGAATTCGAAGTGTACAATGACAAGCCCGGGGACCGACCGGAATGTCTGGTCGTTCAGCCGGAATAGAAGTTTATAAAGTTCCTAAAGTTGAAAGTTTATTCACCCATTAAATTATTTTCAAAAGTGTTCATGAGCTCGCCACTTCGTGTCTCGGTTATAAAGGCGACGTTAGGGCTGAGATCGAGTTCGAGATCAAGGTTAAGGTGGCGAAGCCGTAAAAGAAGCTGCGACTTGTCACGTTTTACGTGAAGCACCTAAATTATTCGCCAGGAGGCGATAAATATTAATAGCCCGCATGCCCGCCAGGGCTCCGGGGGCGAGCAAGCAACGATCCCGTAGCCAGTATTCAGTAGCCAGTAGAATTTTTCTCACAACTGACTACTCACAACTGGCTACTAAGAAGTTGCCAAGTATTCTTAATTGTCTCTCAGAACGAATTCATCATATTCCAGCTCGAAGCGCAGTTTGTGCTTCGATTCTTCCTGAGCCAGATATTGAAAAATGCTGCGGATAGCTTGAGTCGGCGCTTCTGAGGCCAGTTTCGTGTAAAGCTTGAATGCTGCTTTTTCGCGCGCCATGGCCACTTTCAGGGCGTCTTCGTATGTGATATTTTCATCCACATCGGGATAAGCAATATAATCGGCAATTTTCAGGGCAGCGACTTTTTCTTTCGGCAGATTAAAATTTTGCTCTTCTTTTATCTGCGAAATTTTCGCCTTATGGCCAATTTCTTCGCGTGCAAATTCTTCGAAAATCTGCTTCATTTCTTCGTTGCGGCTTTTGGCAGCAAGCTTTGTATAGAAGTCAACAGCACTCTGCTCCTGATTCATGGCAAAGTCGAGAATGTGATCCATCGATTTAAAATTTTCCATAGCCTTAAGTTTTAATTGTTAGTGCTGATTACTTTTTCATTAATTCTGCAACCTGCTTCTGATGCCTTAGAACAAGATTGTCGGCGCCAAAAACAAACATGTTGCGTGGGTTATCGCTGTCGGTAGCATTGAACGAAAATAATTCCTCTTTCTGCGCTGGAAGCAATGATGCGAATTCCAGAAATATTTCGTCCGTTGATCGAAAAGAAATTAAACCAAGTTTTTCTGCCAATCCATTTAATAAATCAATATTGCATTTGCCCGTCTTTGGCTTCATATGAGCTTCGTAGCGTTGAATAACGCGCTGCGTATTTGTATAAGTTCCGCCGGTTTCGAATGGAAATGCCAACGGTAATACCAGCGAAGCCGCTTCGGCTGTTGGTGTCATAAAATAATCCGCAACAACAATAAATGGTGTTTTTGAAAGCAACTCATTCACTTCGTTAGCATTCACCGCAGTCCCTAATGGATCTTCGCCAAAAATGAGCAGATTTTTGATAGCACCATCCTTCAATCTTTGCTTAATACTGAAATCTGTTTCATCAGACAAGCCAGTAACATTCCACAACTTCTCCAAATCTGGGTTTGCTTCCACCAGTTTACGGCCGCCTGGAGCGGTATTAGGACAAATACCATTGTCGCGCAAACCCTGCGAATTATTTTTTGATTTCAGCGAAACCACACCCGATGCGGTTTTCCCGAGCTTGCCGGTAATCATCATCAGGTTCGTAATTTCCATTGCACAATTCGATGAGGTGCCGGCTTCAGCATAAACCATAACAGATTCAGCTACATTATTGAACTCATCAGCAAGTTGTTCAACCATATCCTGAGCAAGGCCGGATGCGGCAATCAACGATGTGTAGTTTTCTTTCAGTAATGCAGATTTATATTCTTCAAATCCTTCAGTACGACCATTTATGAACAACGCATTTTGTTTTCCTGAGGTCAGATAATAATGATTCATCGCTTTAATGAAAGCGTATTTCGATTTCACAGCAATGATTCTGTCGGCCTTATGGTCCATCAGATGGTTGTCGCCTTCAACGATTAAGGTTACCGGAATTTCAGATTTATTTCTGGCAACTTGTATTGCAAACCCGGCAACTCCATTCGATTTTATCATTTCGGGACTTAACACCCAGATAGCTCTTGCACGCTGAAAATCGCTGAAAGAGACATTCTCCATGCTATTTTCAGAATACCCTTTTCCACGCTCCATGTAATGGAATGAAGAAATATTATTTGTCTTGACACCTGCTCTTGCTATCTTCTGAATGTAGTACTGCTCTTCGTTCGAAAGCCGCGCTCCGACCGTGAATGCATTTTCTGAAGGTTGAACCGACGCAATGTTTTTTGAAATGATTTCAAACGCTTCGTTCCATGAAATGTCTTTCCACGATCCGTTTTCTTTTACACGAGGACTGAGCAAACGGCTGCCATCATTCATATACTGATATCCGAAACGGCCGCTGTTGCACAGGTTGCCGCCCTGATTCACCATACCCTTTGCTCCCTGAATCCCAAACACAAATCCACCGCGATGATGCACTTCGAGTTCACATCCAACCGAGCAATAATTGCAGATGGTTTTAAACAATTCGGTCTTCACCGGACCCGGCTTAAACAGCTTGTTTTCGGACATTGCTCCGGTAGGGCAGGTTGAAATACACTGTCCGCAACTTTCGCATTTAGTGTCTTTCAAACTCATTCCCATACTTGGTGCAACATAAGTTTCAAATCCGCGGTTCACAAAACCCAGTGCTGATGCGCCAACCACTTCCTTACAGATGCGAATGCAGCGACCACACAAAATACATTTGTTTTTATCGATCTCAATGTAGGGATGCGAAAAATCAATCAAATGATCATTAAAGCAACCTGAATAGTGAATCTGATTCGCATTATATTCGGTTGCATGTTTTTTCAGATCGCAGGTGTAAAGGGCGCCGCAGCCACATTCAAGGCAACGGGCAGTTTCATGTTTTGCAACTTTTTCAGATGCATAACCGAGTTCAACTTCTGTAAAATTATTTCGATCTTTCGGATCGAGTACCGGCATTTCTTCACGCAGCTGATGCATGAATTTGCCCGCGTACTCTTGCTTTTCCTGCATACGGAAATTTTCTTTACGGCTGTAAAATTCTTTTTCCGGAGGAACGATAGGCAATCCATTCAGATATTGTTCGCAACTATGAACCGCAAGTTTTGCCTGCGCGATGGCTGCAATAGCGGTTGCAGGACCTGTTACCCCATCGCCTGCAGCAAACACCGACGGAATGCCGGTTACAAGCGTGTCTTTATCAGCTTCGATATCGCCCCACTTTGTAATTTTCAGCTGTCCGTTTTCAGAAAATTCATTAATGTCGTTTATGAAATTGACATCCGTTTTTTGTCCGATGGCAGCCAAAATATAATCGCATTCAATTTCAAATTCCGATCCTTCTACTGGAACAGGGCGTCTGCGGCCAGATGCATCGGGTTCGCCCAGCTCCATTTTCTGGCAGACCATGGATTTCAGTTTACCATTTTCATCTTTCAGAATCTTTACAGGCGCCGTCAAAAACATGTAATTCACACCTTCGAGTTTCGACTCGTGAATTTCAATCGGGTTGGCCGGCATCTCAGCTTCGGTGCGGCGATAGACGACATATACTTCTTCCGATCCACAACGGCGCGACGTACGACAACAGTCCATAGCTGTGTTTCCACCACCAACGACAACAATTTTCTTTCCTTTAAAATTGTAACGTTGTCCAGTTGCTTCCATGTTTTTCAGGAAATCAATTCCACTGAAAACACCATCGGCATCTTCGCCTTCAACGCCTACCAGTGCGCCTTTCTGAGATCCTATGGTGAGAATGGTCGCCAGATATTTTTCTTTGATTTCCTTATAAGAAACATTTTCTCCGAGTTTTTTTCCGGTAAAAATATTCACTCCCAATTCGGTGATGGTTGAAATTTCTTTGTCGATCAGATCGTTTGGTAAACGATATTCAGGAATTCCATATCGCAGCCAGCCACCTGCATGCGGCATTGCTTCATAAATATCGACCTGATGACCTTTTTGTGCAAGCCAGTAAGCCGCAGATAATCCTCCGGGGCCAGCACCAATCACCGCTACACTTTTTCCCGTTGCAGGAGCGACATCCGGACGATAATGTTTTTCTGATTTCAAATCCTGATCGGCTGCAAAGCGCTTCAGGTAATCGATTCCGACACCATTGTTTTCTTCGAGCAAATTGCGTCGGCAAGCCAGTTCGCAGGGGCGCACACAAACACGGCCGCAAATGGCGGGCAGCGGATTGCGATCTTTAATCAATCCGATTGCTTCGCTGTACAGTCCTTTTTCGATAAGTGAAATATAACCCTGCACATCGACATTGGCCGGACAAGTTTCTTTGCACGGACCAACGCAATCTGCATAATGATTACTCAAAAGCAGTTCCAGCGCCATTTTACGACTCTTCTTCACATCTTCGCGTTCTGTATCGATAATCATACCTTCGGTCACTTTCGTGGAACACGACGGTTGTAATCCTCTCATTTTTTCAACATGAACTACACACACAAAGCACGACGAAAACGGCTCCAGGCGAGGGTCATGACAAAGTGTCGGAATAGAATAACCATTTCGCGTGGCCAGATCCAAAATGCTTTCGCCAGGTTTTGCCTGAACATTTTTTCCGTTTAAAATAACATTGATCGTATCCATGATTTTCTTTTTACCTGGTTATGACAAAGTGATTGCGTCGAATTTACACTTACTGAAACACACACCGCATTTGATACACAGCGATTGATCGATGAGATGCGGCAGCTTTCTTTCACCCGAAATGGCATTGGTCGGGCAGTTCTTTGCACAAACAGTACAGCCCGTGCATTTATCAGTTTCAACCGTATAAGTAAGCAATTTCTTACAATTATGGGCCGGACATTTTTTGTTGAAAATGTGGGCTTCGTACTCGTTCCTGAAATATTTCAAAGTCGTAAGAACGGGATTGGGGGCCGTTTGTCCGAGTCCGCAAAGACTGCTTGTTTTAATTTGCTCGCACAATTCTTCGAGCAATTCAATATCACCTTCACGTCCCTCACCCTCGGTAATGCGTCTAAGAATTTCAAGTAAGCGTTTTGTTCCAACACGGCAGAATGTACATTTTCCGCAGCTTTCCTTTTGTGTAAAGTCGAGGAAAAAGCGCGCCATATCAACCATGCAGGTATTCTCATCCATAACAACTAATCCACCGGAACCCATAATGGCGCCTGTTGCAGTTACCGAATCGTAATCGACAATGGTGTCGAGTAAATGTTCCGGAATACAACCGCCAGAGGGGCCGCCCATCTGTACTGCTTTGAACTTTTTATTGTTCTGAATTCCACCGCCAAGTTTAAAAATCACATCGCGCAAGGGAATGCCCATGGGCACTTCGACAAGACCACCGTGATTGATTTTCCCGGCCAGGGCAAACACTTTGGTCCCTTTACTTTTCTCAGTTCCAAAGGCAGCATATTTTTCGGGTCCGTTGAGAATAATCCATGAAACGTTGGCCCAGGTTTCAACATTGTTGATGTTGGTTGGTTTTTTATACAATCCGGAAACAGCCGGGAAAGGCGGCCTGCGGCGAGGCATTCCGCGCTCACCTTCGATAGAGGCCATGAGTGCAGTTTCTTCACCACATACAAAAGCGCCGGCACCTTCTTTTACATACAAATCGAAATTAAATCCCTGTTTCCCAAAAATATTTTTTCCAAGAAATCCTTTTTCGTGTGCCTGACCAATAGCAATGTTGAGACGTTTGATGGCAAGCGGATACTCAGCCCGGCAATAAATCACACCATCACTGGCACCAATGGCATATGCGCCAATGATCATACCTTCTATGATGGCATGCGGATCTCCTTCAATGAGACTCCGGTCCATGAATGCACCAGGGTCACCTTCATCGGCATTGCAGATAATATATTTTGTTTCGTTTTGACTGTTGAATGCAAACTTCCATTTCATTCCGGTGCTGAAACCGCCACCACCGCGGCCCCGGAGGCCTGAATCGATAATCGTCTGAATAATATTTTCGCGCGAAATATTATCCGTCATGATTTTCTTCACTGCATCGTATCCACCATGCCGCATGTAATCGTCGAGATTTTCGGGGTCAATTACGCCACAGTTGCGCAAAGCAATTTTCACCTGACCTTTCCAGAAAGGATCATCCTGCGAAGCAAACAAATCAGTACGCACAATGTAATCGCGCACTGGTTCTCCGTTTCGCACGTGCTTATTGAGAATTTCAAGAACTTTTTCAGCATCTACTTCTCCATAGAGATAACTTCCATTTTCGTCAATCACCTCTACGAGTGGCTCACGAAAACACATTCCGATGCATCCGGTTTGCTGTAGCTCAAATCGTAAATGATCTGTATTCTGTAAACCTTTGATTGTATCAAATACTTTACGTGCACCTGCTGCGATTCCGCAACTGGCCATACCAACGCGAACAATTGTTTCAGCCATACCCATGTCTATTTTTGTTTTTCCTGCATTCTAACGTCATTAATAATCTTTACAGCCGACTTGCCTGAAAGTTTTCCATAAGTTTCGCCACTGATCATCATAACAGGCGCCAGAGAACAACAGCCAAGACAAGCAACGCTTTCAATCGTAAACAAGCCGTCTTCGGTAGTTTGGCCATCTTTAATTTCAAGGGCTTCTTCGATCGATTCGCTCACGGCAGTTGCATTCTGCACATGACAAGCTGTCCCATGACAAACTTTAATAATGTATTTCCCAACCGGTTTCAACCGAAACTGCGAGTAGAATGTAGCCACTCCGTAAATGTCACTGGCACTGATACGCAGCACTTCTGCCGCTTTGCGGATAGATTCTGCAGGAAGATAACCATAGGTTTCCTGAATTTTCTGAAGAACCGGAATAACAGCACCTTTATGGCCTGCATAGTGTTCGAGTATTGGATCTATTTGAGTCAGATCGACGCCACCTGCAATAATGCTCTCACTCTCAACCGCCACACGTACAATTCTCATGATTATTTGATTTGAATACAAAATTACTCAATATCTGAAAGGATAAAGCGAGTTTGAAATATATCACAAAAAAAAGCCCCGGTAAACCGGGGCCTTAAGTGAGATAGATGCTGAGGAATTAAACAATTCCCTGATCAAGCATAGCATTGGCAACTTTAAGGAAACCAGCTACGTTAGCACCTTTTACATAATTGATATATCCGTTAGCTTCTTTTCCGTTTTTCACACAAGCTTCGTGGATATTATTCATAATTGAATGCAGACGCTGATCGACTTCTTTGGCATCCCATGAAAGTTTCATGGAATTCTGAGTCATTTCGAGACCTGAGGTAGCAACACCACCGGCGTTAACAGCTTTACCAGGGCCAAAAGCGATCTTGGCAGCGTGGAGAGCTTCAACTGCTTCAGGAGTACATCCCATGTTGGAAATTTCAGCAACCACTTTAACGCCATTGGCGATAAGTACTTTTGCTTCTTCTCCGCTGAGTTCGTTTTGGGTTGCACATGGCAGAGCAATGTCAACTTTAACTTCCCAAGGACGTTTTCCGGCAAAGAATTTCGAGCCGGGGAATTTGTCAGCATATGGTTTTACGATATCCTGGTTGCTGGCACGAAGGTCAAGCAGATAATCGATTTTTTCACCACTGATACCAGCTTCGTCATAAATGTATCCATCAGGACCACTAACGGTAACAACTTTTGCTCCGAGTTCAACTGCTTTAATTGCAGCGCCCCAAGCCACGTTGCCAAAACCTGAGAGAGAAACGGTTTTGCCTTTAAAGTCGGTGCCCATTGTTTTCAGCATCTGTTCAACGAAATAAATTCCGCCGAAACCAGTTGCTTCAGGACGAATGAGTGAGCCACCCCAGTTGATGCCTTTACCAGTGAGGACTCCGGTGTTTTCGCGGGCAAGTTTTCTGTACATACCGTACATGAAACCAATTTCGCGTCCACCAACGCCGATGTCACCAGCAGGAACATCTGTTTCCGGTCCGATAAGTTTCCATAATTCGAGCATGAAGCCCTGGCAGAAACGCATTACTTCGCCGTCTGATTTTCCTTTAGGATTGAAGTCTGAGCCACCTTTTCCACCGCCCATAGGCAATGTGGTGAGGCTGTTTTTGAAAATCTGCTCAAAACCTAAGAATTTCAGGATTGAGAGGTTCACACTTGGGTGAAAACGCAGACCACCTTTGTAAGGTCCGATAGCGTTGTTGAACTGAACGCGGTATCCGCGGTTCACGTTTACTTTACCATCATCGCCTACCCAGGGAATTTTGAACATGAGAGTTCTGTCTGGCTCAACAAGGCGCTCAATGATGCCTGCTTTGTCGAATTGCGGATTTTCATTTACTACTTCTTCGATTGACTCGAGTACTTCGCGTACTGCCTGCAGATACTCAACCTGGCCCGGATTTCTCTGTTCCAGATCCTGCATGATTTGTTTAACGTTCATATTGTAGGAATTTAGTTTCTGATGCAAATGTAAACTCTATTACGTCAACCCAGCAGAAACTTAACACTCAAAATACACCAACAAAAAATGCAATTAATCACCAACTCCATTGACGCAAATCAGATTTTGCCATGATTTATTTTGTACTAACTTTGCAAACTATTAATAAGGTATTGAACTTGCTATTTCACGTAGTCCATTGATAATGAACACACTCGGCTTACACGACCGCGCAAAGGAACTGAACTGTCTCTACAAGGTTGATGAAGTTCTTCAAATTATTGACAAAGAGGTGCCACAGGCCATTTCCGAATTATTGGATATAATTCCTTCCGGATGGCGTTATTCTGATTTATGCGAAGGCGAAATAATCCTCGGAGAACAAATATTTTCCCGTCCCGGGCTGCAACGCACCGAGCTTAAGCAGAGTGCTCTTATTAAAGCCTATGGCGAAATCATTGGCGAGATCAGAGTGTATTACATCCGTCCGGTGAAATCGGAGAAAGGGATTTTTAAGGCCGAGGAAATGCAAATGCTGCTTTCCATTGCAGAGAAAATAGCCATGTTTGTCACCTTGCGAAAACTCAAGCCAAGTCATATCGAAGAAGAAACCAGCGAAGACGAGGCCGAGGTGTTGAAGAATGTGCAGCACGATTTTCCTGAAATGATGGATTGGCTGAAAAACATGGGCCTCAAAAAACGCGAAGCAATTCAAATATTGCGCAATCCGCTCAATTTCCGCAAAGGCGAGACCATTGGCAAACAAGGCGCGTTTACTTCTTATTTCATTCTGCTTGCCAAAGGTGCTACCAAATCTTACATCGAAGGCCCGGGAAGTAAAAGCTATTCGTTTATGCTCACGCTTCCGTTCGAATTCATCGGCATGTCGTCGCTGTTCGGAAATCATTATTATTTTTCAACGGTGGCATTGATTCCTTCCACTGTTTTCCTGATTGAAAAAGAAAGAGTAATCAAACTCATCAACGAAAACCCGAAATTCAATAAAAGCATTGTTGCATGGCTTTGCGACAGCTATAAGATTCTGTTCCACAAAATGAGCTGCCTGAGTCTGAAACAAACCATAGGGCGCATGGCCGAAGTGATTCTTTATCTGTCGAACGATGTTTTCAAAAACGAAACAATTCCGCATTATATTTCAAGAAAAGATCTCGCGGAACTCAGTGGTATGAGTAACGAAAACGCGGTGCGCATTCTCAGCGATTTCAAAAGCGAAAACATTTTACGCGATACACCGGAAGGCCTGCAAATACTCAATAAACATTTGCTGCAAACCATCAGCATTACGGGATAACGCGCGCGGCATGCGGCAAAGGGAATACAAAATACGAGATACGAAAAATGTGAAAATGTGGGGCTTCGCCCATGATCCGCCTTCCGCAGATTAAATTCCAAATATGGGAATATTAGATGGTCACTTTTGTCCCTTCGACAGGCTCAGGACAGAGCTTTATACTTTTATCTTTTGTCTTCCACTGTAATAATCCCCCGCAACCTAATATCATTTGCCGAGGCACCAATCATAATTCGAAAGGTGCCGGGCTCAACCACGCGCTGCATATGCTCATTCAGCATACTGAGCATTTCGGGAGAAATCTCAAATGCGATGTTTTTGCTTTCACCTGCTTTCAGTTGCACGCGTTGAAATCCTTTCAGCTCCATCATCGGGCGGGCAACTGACGCCAGTTCGTCGCGGATGTAAAGTTGCACAACCTCGTCTCCATCAGACTTTCCGGAGTTTTTCAATTTAAACGAAACAATTGTGTTTTCACTACTACTGAAATTTTCTTTACTGAATTTTAAATCAGAATATTCAAATGTTGTATAACTCAATCCAAACCCAAATGGGAACATGGGCTTTCCGGTCAGGTCCAGATAATCGTCGCCTCGACCGGTGGGCTTGTGATAATACACATAGGGCAACTGAGCTTCATCAACCGGAAAGCTTATTGGAAGTCGGCCCGCAGGATTGTAATCGCCGAATAAAACATCAGCGACAGCTGTTCCACCCTGATCGCCCGGATACCAGACATCAATAAGTCCATCAATGTTATTGATGAAATCGGTTACCACCACCGGGCCGCCACCAACAAGAACAACAATCACTGGCTTTCCGGTAGAAGCAATTTTCTGTATCATCTCTTCCTGCCGGCCTGGTAAACGCAATGAAGCGCGATCGCGGAATTCTCCTTCTTCGATGCCAGCAACAACAATGGCAACATCGCATGACTGCGCAGTTTGAACTGCAAAATCTATTTCCTCTTCTTCTGATGTATTCAAACCAGCATCCCACATCAGACTAATATGAGCGCTACCAACACTTTCGCTAAACTCCATGCGTAAAGCATAGTTTTTACCATCTTCAAACCTGCATGGAACTGTTGTTGTTCTGACTGTCTGTTTCTGCCTATTATCAATAATCAAAGAATCATTTATAAAGAGCCGATAACCGTCATCGCCACGCACTCCAAAATTATACATTCGGTTTCCCGGCGATTTCAATACGCCTTCCCAACGCACCGAATAAAAATCATAATTTACGACCCCATGTTCAGGCGAGAACAAAGTCCAGGCGAAATCAATATTGTTATCAATGCGCGACAGGACAGGCTTTCCTCCTAATGAGATATTGTTGAAATATTCTGCTTTAAGCCCCGGTACCTGCTTGCCAGCGTCGGAATGAAACAAAAAATGCGGAGCAACTGCAACCAGTGAATCATCATACGCCCCGCATCCTTCCGCGTATTTCACATTGTCTTTTCCAATTAAATTCTGAATTCCCTCGAGGATTGTCACTTCTGCTTTGCCTTCGCGGGAATAGCCACCAAGGCGCCCTTCGATGGCGTCGGTTCCGATCACAGCGACTGAAATATTTTTTTTCAAGGGCAGAATATCGTGGTCATTTTTCAGCAACACAACCGATTCGCGCGCAGCTTTCAAAGGTAAATCTGGCACCGAAACATCGCGAAGAATTCTCTCATCGACATAAGGATGTTCGAACAAGCCCAATTCAAACTTAGCACGCAATACTCGTGCAACCGCACTATCAATGGCTTTAATATCGATCAGATTCTTTTCAAATGCATCGTAAAAAAGCAGATAATGATCGAACGATGTCTGAAAAATCACATCCAGTCCGGCTTCCAGCGATTGTTTTGTTGCATCGGTGTAATCCTTTGCGGTGAAATGGAGTACATTGGCACCACCTGTTGCGCCTGCATCACTGATGACGAAACCTCGAAATCCCCATTCATTTTTCAACTTTTCTGTAAGCAGATAATGGCTCTGAGAGCAGGGTTTACCGTTAAAGGAATTGTATGCAGTCATGAGCGAAGTTGCTTTACCTTTTTGAATAACCGCTTTAAACGGCGGATAAAAAACTTCTTCCATCATGCGTTCACTGAACTGCACCGGATAGCTGTCGCGGCCGCCATCGCCTGAATTGGCAATGAAATGTTTGGGTGTTGTGATGACTCCCATCTTTTCAAATGCAGTGATGTAGGCCAACGCCATCTGAGTCACCAGAAAAGGATCTTCGCCGTAAGTTTCCTCTACCCTGCCCCAACGCCCATCAACAGCCACGTTGAGCACAGGCGACAAAATCATCCTGATGCCACGTTCTTTAACTTCAAATGCAATTTGCTCCGCGACATCCGCCATCAGTGCGGTATCGAATGTAGCCGCCAAAGCAATGGATTGCGGAAAGGCAGTGGCTCCTTTACGAACAAGCCCATGCAACGCTTCATCGAATGCAATGATTGGAATACCCAGACGTGTATCTTCAATAAAATATCTTTGTGCAGCGTTGATGGCCTTTGCTGTTTCATAAGCTGTGCCGCCACCAGAATAATTCAGCATCTGCTCCGCACTGTTGTTATCGCGCCCCGCAGTGGCAAACTGAAATCCGAAAATGCCATTCGGATATTTTTTCAGATCGACATTTTGATCAGCCGGAATCATATACAATTGCCAGAATTTTTCTTCTAAAGTCATGCGACTCAAAAGATCCGCAACACGGACATCAATACTCTGTTGTGGATTTTTGTATGGCAATGTATCCTGCGCACGGAGCGCGAATCCGAAAATAATTGTCATAGCCAATAGCAACAGAGACTTTCTGTGCATGATCATTTATTTAAGTGTGATACGAAAAACAGAAATGTAAGCGGTTGGCCGCGAAGCAGCATTCTGCAATACTTCCGGGATGATCAAAGTCAATCCATCTTGAGAAAATGACGTTTTGATTTTCTCTTTCGAACCGAGCATTGTCACTTTATATTTTTTCTTTTCGGTGATGCACGGCAACGACAGAGATTTTCCCGGCCAATACAAAGCAAAAACGTACAAATATTTTCCGTCTTTTGATTGTGTAAAACGCACATGATTGCCCTCTTTAAACTGTTTCCAGGGGCGGCTTCCGTAAATAGCACTTTCATTCACCGACATCCACTTTCCGATTTCATACAATGTAAGAATCGCTTTATTTTCGAAAGTTCCCTGCGCTGTAGGGGCAACATTCAATAAAAAGTTTCCGCCTTTTGAAACAACATCAATCATCATTGCAATTAATAATTCCGCTGACTTATATTCTGCATTTGGAACATAGCCCCAGTTCGAAGTCATAGTCATGCAGGTCTCGAAAGGATACGACAAAATGGAATTGGGAACACTTTGTTCAGGCGTTCGATAATCTTCAAAAGGGCCATGAACAGTGCGGTCCACTATAAGAATGCCCGGCTGATTTTCGCGAGCCATGGCAGCAATGCGAGGCATATCAATGTCCTGTTCGTACTTCGGAATGTTGTAGCCCCATGAGCGCACTTCTTCGTTGATTGTGGAATCAGGACGCACCCAGCCACCGTCGAGCCAGAGTATATCAAGCTTTCCGTATTCCGTTGTCAGCTCTTCAATCTGATTGAACGTGTAATTCTGAAATTCTTTCCAGCGACCGGGATATTTGCGTGTGTCGTAATTGCAGTTTCTGTCGGGCGTTGCCAGAAGCGGCGTCCAGTAAGATGGACAATGCCAGTCGGGTTTCGAGAAATAAGCACCTACCATGAAACCTTTGTTGCGGAATGCTTCGAAAACATACTTAGCCACATTGGCTTTGGGATTGCTGTTGAAAGGACTTTCGCCAGATGTGATTTTAAAATCGGTTTGTTTTGTATCGAACATACAAAAGCCATCATGATGTTTTGTCGTAAACACAACATACTTCATCCCGGCTTTCTGAGCTACTTCAGCCCATGCATCCGGATTAAACTGCTGAGGATTGAATTTCTTAATCTGATTAAAATAATGATTTTTGTAATCGATGTAATCCATGCCGTTGCGACTCTGAAAGTCCTGATCTTCCGAACACAATCCCCATGACTCTACCACGCCAAGTTGAGAATACAAGCCCCAATGCATAAGCAAGCCGAATTTCATATCCAGCCAATTCTCCAGCTTTTGTTTCACCAGAGTGTCAGTGGGTGGTACGTAGGTTCCAACCTGTCCCATGACGAAATAAAAATTACAAAAAAGAGAAACAAATATTAAAATTTTCAAGAGGAAATGCATAACTTATAATGTTTCAGCAAAAATATAAAAAAAATGCAGCCCGTAATGGACTGCACTAATTAATAAACATTTTGTCTGTTATTAATGCTCAATATAAGAAATTTTAAAAACACCGTTTGAAACACTGATAACTTCACTGGAGGAAAATTCTTCAAGGCTTGCAGTAAATGTACCTTCAATAATATTGTTGGTTTGATCATGCTTGGAGACAACAATTGATCCAGTTCCTGGCCAATAAGATTCCGCTCCTGAATCCCAATACACAGCTTCTTCACTTCCAGATGTAACTGTAACGGTTCCTGTTGGTACATCATACGATAAAATCACCTGTATTGATCCGGCTGCGTTTGACCCACCAATCTGCAGAAACCCCATTGTCATCTGAGCAAGTGGCATAGACGCGGTAAATTGTATGCCGTCAATTTTTGCAGATAATACATTGGTGTAGGTCGTTGTCGGAGTAACAACTTCGTCGTCGTCCTTTTTGCAGCCGCTCAGCATCAAAGACGATGACACAATCATCAAAACAAAAAACTTCATAACTGATTTCATAATGCAGGATTTATTGGTTAATTATCAGCAAATATAGTATATTTTAATTTTTACTATTAACTTTTTTATATAATATTTTATATACAATAAATTGCATGTGTATGTCAAAAACCTGTTGTTTTTTTACAAACAAGAACAAAACCCAACAAAAAAAACAATCCTACTTCTCGTAAAAAACTGTACGCAGCAAGGTCTGACCGACAACTTTCAGCGTATTGCGATCGATCTGACTCATATCATCTTTCAGAGTGTGCCAGTAAGGATAAAATCCAGTCTTCGAATTATTGACCTGATGAATGATGTCAATCGTAGGAATGTTCGCATATTTATTCACGTAATAATGATCATCCATAATCGGATTGGACTCCGCATTCAGAAAGAAATTTGAATAGCCAAGATCATGCGCATGATTCCAGACTTTAGTAACCACACCAGGCGCATATCGCTGTGAAAATCCTTCTCGATAGAAAGATGCAAATGGAGCTCCTACCATGTCGAGCAGAATTCCATATCGTGCATTGTAGCCCGGTTTATGCGGATTCTTGCTCCAATACTGTGATCCAAGTCCCCAGGTGTCTTCCTTTTCCTGACCTTGCGCGTCTTTGGGCTCGCCGAAATCTTCAACATCCCAGAAAAATATATCGACACCAATCGGCGGATTATTGGTTTTCAAAAGACGCGCAATTTCAAGCAACACTCCAACGCCCGATGCTCCGTCATTGGCGCCGGGAATGGGTTTGCTGTGATTGGCCGGATCCGGATCATAATCTGCAAACGGACGTGAATCCCAATGTGAAGAGAGCATTATACGCACAGATGCGCCGGGGTTAATACTTCCGATAATGTTGTATCCGGAAATAACCGTATTGTTATAAGTCCGCACTGTAATATTCTGCACTGTAGTTTCAGCACCATGACGTTTCAATTCAGACACAAGCCAGTCGCGGCAAGCCAGATGTGCTTTGCTGCCGGGAACGCGCGGACCAAACGACACTTGTTTGTCAACAAATGCATAGGCGCTGTCTGCATTGAACTCAGGCACTTTTATGGTTTCCGCTACTGTTGAATCTTTCGCGTCACCATCTTTCTTTTTACCGTTCCCGCATGCACTAAGCATTGCAACTATTACAGTCAGTATCAGGATTTTTGTTTTCATTTCAATTTATTTGTTCAGACAAATTAATAACGAATCTGAAAGAGTTTTAGTTTTTAATCCACTCCGTTCCTTCCTTCGTGTCTTTAAGTTCCACGCCGGTTTTCTTAAGTTCATCGCGAATGAAATCAGACATGGCAAAGTTTTTATCCTGACGATATTTCAGTCGCAATTCAATGATCAGTTTCATCAAATCATCTTCAATTCCTTTTCCAGCAGCGGCTTCTGATCCCTCCTGCGTAAGTCCCAGAATATCTTCGATAAAATCTTTTCTGATTTTCAGTAAAGCCATTTTTTGTTCTTCCGACATTGAAGTTTGCTTTTCGGCTGCAGCATTGATGAATTTCACTGCATCGAAAAGGCTGGCAATAACCATTGGTGTATTCAAATCGTCGTTCATGGCATCGTAGCAATCTTTCGAAAGCTTGTTTTCATCGAATTCTCCGGCTACGGCAGGAACGATTGCGTCTAGCCGGTAAAATGCTTTCATCAATCGGTCGAATGCTTTGCCCGACGCTTGCAGCGCGGCGTTCGAGAAATCGACCGTGCCACGATAATGTGCCTGCAAAATGAAAAACCGAATCGTCATCGGCGTATAGGCCTGTTCCAGCATAGGATGATTGCCAGTCAAAAATTCCTCGAGGGTTATGAAATTACCAAGCGACTTGCCCATTTTCTGACCGTTGATGGTAATCATGTTGTTGTGTAACCAGTATTTCACCGGCTGAACACCGCTGGCAGCCATCGATTGTGCAATTTCGGATTCATGATGTGGAAACAATAAATCCATTCCACCGCCATGAATATCGAAAGGCGTTCCGAGATATTTCGCACCCATGGCTGAGCATTCCATATGCCAGCCCGGCACACCATCGCTCCAGGGCGACTTCCAGCGCATGATATGCGTGGGCGAAGCTTTTTTCCAGATGGCAAAATCGGCCGAATTGCGTTTTTCCGATTGACCGTCAAGCTCGCGGGTGTTGCTTAAAAGCTCATCGACATTGCGACCGGAAAGAATACCATAGGGATATTTTTTGCTATAATTTTCAACATCAAAATATACAGAGCCTTCCGCTTCATAGGCCATTCCGTTGTCGAGAATTTTCTGCACCATGTCAATCTGCTCAGGTATATGTCCCGATGCGTGTGGCTCAATAGAAGGATTCAGTACATTGAGCTTATCCATGTAGTAATGATAGCGGTTGGTATAATACTGCACCACTTCCATGGGCTCGAGCTGATCGAGTTTTGCTTTTTTTTCAATTTTGTCTTCACCTTCATCAGCATCATTTTCGAGATGGCCCACATCGGTGATGTTGCGCACATAGCGCACTTTGTAGCCAAGGTGCTGTAAATAGCGAAAAACCACATCAAAGGTAATGGCCGGACGCGCGTGACCCAAATGCGGATCTCCATACACAGTAGGCCCGCACACATACATACCTGCGAAAGGCGGGTTGATGGGAATAAAATCTTCTTTCTTTCGCGTGAGCGAGTTGTAAACTTTCAGCGGATGTTCCATGATGAAATGAGTTGCTGCAAAATTAATGAAATTTCGGAAGTCTGGCTGTTTTGCCACAAAGGCACAAAGACACAAAAAAATGCTGATTTGATTTAATGAAAAAGGTCTATTCAGGTTTTCTACGACACCCAGTCCCGGAATTTATCGACCATAGAATTTAATTATTAGTGCTGAAGAAATTTCACTTACTGGAATTTCATTTTCACTTCGACAAAGCTTACCCCACCATTGACACTTCGACGAAGTTTATCCCGCTGTTCGTGCTTCGACGGAGTTTACCCTGCTGTCGACTCTTCGACTCCGCTCAGAGTGACAGTAGCAGGGCTCAGTATGACAGCGGCGGTGCTCAAAGTGACAGAAGCAGAGCTCAGGATGACAGCGGCAGGGCTCAGTGAGTTAACTACATTAACAGGATACAAAGTCTGCAAATAAAAAAATCCAATTTTTTGACTGTAAAAACAAAAACACTTCGTAATAATTGATTCAATTAATTACAAAGTGTTTTTTGTGACTCCGAAGGGATTTCTGCCAGCTGGCGGATAAACTTCTCATCCATTCGGAGAAGTTTTGTTGTAAAAGTAGCTTAAGAGTGACTCCGAAGGGATTCGAACCCCCAACCAACAGAACCGGAATCTGCCATTCTATCCAATTGAACTACGGAGCCGTAATGCAGTGCAAAGATACGATTATTTATTTGCCGTAGAAACCGAGGCCTGAACCTCTAGCTGAATTTTCGCTCACAACCAAAGTCCTGTCTTATTTTGGCAAAGGTGAATCATAGGGCTTCCACTTCTCCACCTTCGGCGAGATCTTTTCGTTTTCGGAAAAAGTTTCTGCTTTATAATCAACGCAGATCCCAGCATACATGGCATCTTCGGAAAAATCATATACGACAATGTAGTTGTTCGGTCCACAGTCATGCGGCTTGCAGCCCTCCGCTGTGAAAATATTCTTTGCGTATTCCATGGGCATGAGGGTTGTCCAGTCGTCTTTGATCAATTTAAAATTTTCAGTTCCAATCAGCTTTTCGAGCCGCTCCGAAAATATTTTCTTTTCGAAAAGGTGAACTTCATCTGCATATTTCCCATCGTATTTTTTGAGGAAATCAAGATTTGTTTCTTCGTTCTGTTGCGCCGATGAATTTTCACTTGTCTGGTTTTTCTGATCAGAATCAGTGTTGTCGGATTTGCCTAACTGACTGCAGGAAGCAATCAAAATAAAAAGCACAATGCCACACGTTGTAAGAATTCGTTTTTTCAGTTTCATGTTCCGTATTATTGAATTAGACCTGATGAAAATTATTAAAACAGAAAAATCTGAATCAGTAAAAATACAAAAATCCAATCAACTACTTTTCTGATGGATTTGCATTTTAACATTTACCGGAACAATTATTGTTGCAAAGCGGCTTCGTTTTTTAAAACCTCTGCGTTATGTTTACAAGACTTTTTGCCAAAGCATTGTCCCTTCTGGGCTTCATGATTGGATTCACCTCTGAAGTACTGGCCCAATACGGAGCTCCGGTATATTTCTTTACGGTGAAAGGCAGTGTGAAGGACATTGAATGCCAGAATCCGGTGAAAAATGCCAAAGTAAAACTGGTCGATCGCAATGGCAATACCGAATATGATGCAGTAACCGATAGCCTTGGCAATTTTACAATTTTTCAGGAATCAGAAGGATACTATCCGGAATATCAGATCAGAATTGAAGATCCCGACGGCAAAGCCAATGGTCTATTTAAAGATATTGAAGGCCCTCTGGATGCGAAAAAATTCCGTAAGACCTGGAACCATAATTCAGACACCATGCCTGGCGATATTTATTTTGTCAAATACATTTCGGGCAATCCATGTAAAAATGAGCCCGTCGTTGATGAACCCGATACTGCCAAAGAACCGGATCCCGAACCAGAAGTCATTGCGCAGGACAGCGCGGTGCTGCCTCAGGAAGAGCCAGTAGTGCCACCTTCTGCAACTGAAGAATATTTTACCAATGTGAATCTGTATCCAAATCCGAATTCAGGCCGTTTTGCCATTGAGTTTACCGCAATGAATCAGGCAGCAACTGATGTTTATATTTTCTCTTCCGACGGAGCATTAATCTACAATATGAGTCAATATGCACAGAAAGGCGCTAATCATTTCGATCTGGAAATAGAAGGTTTGGCACCGGGCACGTATTATATTCAATTGCATTGCTTCGGAAACGACTTTACGAAAACGTTTGTGGTGCAGTGATGCAGACGTCACAACGCACAGAGCATAGGGCATGCGGCTGCGGCGCTTTGCAAGTAGAAAGTCATCAAGTTATCAGGTTCATAAAGGAGACATTTGTGCAATGCAAAAGGCACAACGTTCATGGTCTCCTCTTATCTGATGGATATAGCAAGATAAATCTTAATCGTCATTTTTTTAACTTTACAACTTTTATAGGGCGCGCGTCTCCTGACGCGTGACCAACATTCTATTCCGTCACAGTAAACTTGGCTGACCGAACAGCGCCATCACTGCAAATCACCTGAATGCTGTAAACGCCTGCTGCGAGCGACAATCCACGCACTTCAAAAACACTTGCGCTGCTGAAATCACTTTTTGATTCTATGATTTGGCCCAGTGAATTGATGATTCGCCACGACTTTGCATTATCGCTTTCAGACAGCATTACAGTAAATTCGCCAATGGAAGGATTGGGATACAACAGCATCTGCGAAACACCATATTCATCCATGCCGACACCGTATTGAAATTCATCAGAGAATCCCGAACAGCCGTTTGCGAAAGTTACAACGATATAATAGGTGCCCAAAGCAGCAATGGTTACTGTAGTACCGGTTGCGCCCGGGATCGCGCTGCCATTGTAATACCACTGATAGGACACACCTGCTGTTGTGGTTGACAAAACAAGTCCGTTCACAACAAGATCAATTTCAGGGACAGTATCCATTGTAATGGTGATGCCCGAAGGCGTGCATGACTGCTCATAAACTGGTATGACTGCCAAATGCTTTTCTCCCGCATCGAATGAACCAATTTCGAAAACCTGTTCAATAATCTGCGGAACGAAAACATTTGTTGTTCCGCTGTGACCAAGCTGTCCGAGCTGGTTTTGGCCCCAGCTGACCAGATTGCTGTCAACACGCAAGGCATAAGATGTAAAATTACCAGCCTTAACAGAAGTCACACCGCCACTTACGTCAGACACGAGTGGAAAATATGATCCGGTAACTGAAGTAAGCCCAAGTTGTCCGAAAGTATTATCGCCCCAGGCATATACAATCCCCATGGTATCGCAGGCCAGCGAATGTGCAGATCCGCCATCGAAACTTACAACGCTGTTGTAGAGGTTTACTTTTTCAGGAGTCCATGCAGCAGTAATATTGCCTAAACCAAGCTGGCCATTGGCATTGCTTCCCCACACCCACAAGGTTCCGTCGGATTTCAGCGCCATGCTGTGATTGGCTCCTGCAGCCACAGCTACAACATTATCGAGATGTTTCACCTGCACAGGAATATTTCTGTTTGTCTGCGTACTGTCTCCAAGTTGTCCTGCCTGATTGCGTCCCCAGGCCCAGACATGACCATCGGAAGTGATGGCCAGTACATGATTTTCACCGGTTGCAACACCTGTAACACTATCAATATTCAGAACTGCAAACGGGAAATTGCTGGTTGAGTAATTGCCATAGCCAAGTTGCCCGAACGTGTTGTCGCCCCATGAAACCAGTGTGCCGTCGGATTTCAATGCAAGCCCAAAACGATTACCTGCTGCAATTTTCTGAATAGCCGTAAGACTTCCGACGTTCACCGGAATATTTGAATCGGAGAAATTGCCAGTGCCCAGTGCTCCGAATTCGTTGCGTCCCCAGGCTTTCACAGTTCCATCATCATTTAGCACCATTGTGAATTCAGCACCACAGGCCACTTCCATTGCATGTGTGGTTAATACCGAAGGCTGAAAATACAGATTATTAATCGTTGTTCCGTTTCCAAATTGTCCCAGACTGTTTTCGCCGCATGACCACACATTTCCTATGCTTCCTGCAGATACGACTGAATAATAATTGCCTCCTTCGTATGCCCAGATGCTGGAATCGGTAACGCCGGCAACAGGAATTCCTTCGAAATACCAATGATTGTTTTCTCCAACACTACTGGAAAGCAGCACCGAATCGCCTTCGCAGAAGACATCATCGGGTGAGGCTACAATAACCGGGACTGTGATTGTGTGAACATAAATATCATTATATGCTGTTTGAGTACAACCCGATGAATTCGAGGTTCCATTCACGGAAACAAGCTGTCCATTACTCAGTGAAGATCCAATAAACACATTGGTTGCGGAAGGGCTTCCCTGAGAAACACCGTCAATAAAGAATTCATACAAATCGGCTCCAATTGCAGTAAACTGAACAGGCGAGCCCTCACAAACAGCTGTCGAAGGAAGGTCAGAAGTGAGCGACACGTTGACGTAATTCACTCCTATGGTCATGATGGTATCGGCCCAAAGACCGCACACACCATTGTATCCGAAGAGTGTCACTTCTTGTCCGTTTTGCAAATCGGCAGTCACAAAAAGTGAATCAGCTGAAACAGGATTGCCCTCCAGATAGAAATTGTAATTCTGCGCGCCATTTCCTTCAAAAGTTACTGTATCGCCATAACAGATGTTGCCAGTTGGAATATCATTGATGAATGAGAGAATCGGAAATTCATTTACTGTAACAGCATAGGTGCTGCCTGAATTGCCGGTGCATCCGACCAGTGTTCCTTCTACATACACTACATTACCCGAGACCAATGTATCGCACGAAAACAATGAGTTTCCGGATGCAACACCCCATGGCAAACCATCGACAAAGAATTGATAAGATGTAGCGCCTCCGGCAAGCAACTGAATGGTATCGCCCGTACACACTGAAATTCCGGAAACCGGGTTCAATGTAACATTCGGGATTGCATTTACAATATATTGATAAACATTGGACGAAACAGTCGTGCAATAACCGGTGGTTCCCTGCACGGTGACAACTGCTCCGTTAACAAGGTTGTTTAACGATAGCGAAGAAACCGCTGAAGGAGCGCCCTGCGAGGCACCTGTTACAAAAAACTCATAGGATGAAGCCCCTGAAGCGCTGAATGAAACTGTATCTCCGGCACAAATGGTCAGATCCGGATCAGACTGCAAAACACTGACAACCGGATTGGGAGCCACTTCGACAATGAATGTATCTGCAGCAAATGAATGGCAACCATCGCCAGAAACAGCCTGAACGCTAATGGTGTCGCCATTATTCAGGGCAGTAGTTGAGAACACACTAACAGTTGAATACGGTCCGGGTGCTGTACCGTTCACATAAAACCCATAGGTATCAGAACCTGAAGCTGTGAACAAAATATTCTGCCCCTGACATATTGCGGTATCCAATTCAGAACAAGTCACCTCAACAACAGGAACAGAATAAACTGTTACTTCAAGTGGCAGTGGAGTACACGCATATTGGGTTCCGCTGACTGAAATAAACTGTCCGTCGATAAGGCCTGAAGCGTGATAAATGGAATCATACTGGAGCGGAGTTACTGCAATACCATTAATAAAATACTGATAGACTGAATCCCCATCCGCTTCGAGATCGATGGTTTCGTATGCACAGATCACGCTGTCAGAAAATGTCCATGTGATCTTCGGGCGCACGTCGATAGTGAAAACAGAATCGGCATACGCATAACAATTTCCCAATTTACCCTGCACTTCAACAGTCTGTCCGTTAGAAAAGACCGAGTTCATGGAATTATTTGTATTAAACACTCCGGTCGGAACTCCATTAATATAGAACTGATATTCGGTAGCGCCACCAGCCTGGAAAGTGATCACATCACCTGCGCAGATGCGACTGTCGGCATCGTCGCTAATGAAAGAGAGCAATGGTGTAACTTCGACATGAAACAACAGTGTTCCGGAAGCGAAATTGCGGCAAGCGGATAAAGAAATTCCTTCGACGCTGACAATATCATTATCGGCCAATGTTGAAATAACCACACTGTCAACCGTTGACTGCGGGCCAAGCGGCGACCCGTTGAGATAGAAGATATATTCTGCCGCGCCTGAAGCATGAATGGTTACCTCATCGCCGGCGCAAATCGTCGTATCGGCTTCTGAAGACGTAAGACCAACCATCGGAAGAGGAAATACTGTAAAATCCAAGGCTGTACTGCTGAATGCTTCGCAACCGGTGGTGATATTTCTGCCGAAAACCGTGAATTCATCAGCATCTGCAATGTTCGAAAAAGTCCACGAATTTGTTGTTCCAAGATTATTATACGGAGCACCGTTCAAATAAAGTCTGTATTGATCGGCTCCGGCAGACGTCAACGTTACAGAATCGCCCAGACAAATTAAATTATCCAAATCACTACTCGCAAGAGTAACAACGGGCAATGAATGTACTTCAAACGTAAACACCGTGCTGGTATCAAGACATCCCATATAATCTACCACAGCAAAAATAGTTTCGCCATCTGCAATAGAATCTGTCCTGTATTTTACAGAATCAGCTGATTGAATTATCGGAATACCATTGGAGAAGAAATAAAAATCGGGTGTCGGATTGGGCGAGTTTGCAGTGAATGTGACCAAATCGCCGGAACAAATTGTTGTATCTGCATCGCTCGAATTCAAATTGACTACTGGTTTGTAAATTGTTACCGAGTCAGTATAAGAATCCGAACATCCGTTGGTGAAGGTTGATACAAGTGTGACATCATACTTCTGATTGTTATCGAAAAGATAAGCCGGAGACACCTGTGTTGTTGTGAGGCTTGTATCGACCATATACCATTCAAAAGTCAGGTCGCCCTGATTTCCACTGTATGCACTTGAAGTATTTACGAAATGAACACTATCGCCGAAACAGGTGACTCCCGAAACAATGAATGATGCTGTTGTAGCAGGCACCGCGTCGAAATGCCAGTTAGTATTGTTTGACACATTTCTGCTGAAAACAGCCACTGCCCCATTAGTAGCAGTGATATCTCTCACAACGGAACATTGTATTCTGATGCTGTCACTGGCAAGACTTGTGAGCGTTGCAGCCAAATATTTTTCGGTTGAGGCAATATAAATTGAATCCTGACAAGTACCGTTAGCAACAAAAGCACTATCGAAAGTTTGTTCATGGTTTGCTTCGAAATACAAATGTATTCCGGGATGTACCTTGAAAATGCGAAATGTGTCAGCACCATAGACTTCGCCTGAGTAAACAGCTGTTGACGAATCAGAAAAAAGCGTAAGCATTTCAAGATCGAAAAACCGCTGATTTCCACCATCAAAATAATTTCTGAATGATTTGTTTCCCGGCATTAAAATCGAAGTGGAATCGGCATCAAGCGTAAGTATTGACGGATCCTGAAAAACTGCAGAATATTTAATTGAAATATCAGAATTTTTCAGCAACATCTGTTTCGCTGACGAAGTTTCTGTTTTTAAAAGACCTACGCGCATCGACCATTCATTGGATACAAACGTCCCTGAATTCACAGTGAATGAAACGGTAGAATCGGTCACAAGTGAATCGATCAAAAACAAAGTGTCCGCTGTTGAAAAACCAGCAAGCAAAGTATTAACGCCATAACGACTACACAGTGGATCAAACTCCGCATGTCCGTATAAAGGAGCAAGAATCAAAGCTGGTGTATTCGCATCGCTGGCTGAAAAAAGATCTCCATAGCCAAAATTCAGATTTTCATTCAACAAAACATCGTCGCTTATTTGCAGATTGGCCTCAATTAGCAGCGAAGGAGAAGTAAGCAAAATGCTGCTCCAGTCCATCACTTTGCAATAGGCGTTTTTATAAATGTCGACAGTATCGGATGTAGCTGTTGAAAAATGCAGATCGGTGAATACGACTGTATCAGCGGGACCCGGAACGCAAGTGGCTGCAGAAAATGGCAAAATCAAATCCGGTGTCCAGTTATTGGCGTTATGCCAGTTTTTATCAGCTAAACCAGTCCAGTAATAGGTTTTTCCTGCAACGGCTCCGCTGAAAATCCAACCCGTGGTTATTCCAATCCCAGTCGATGCAATAGCATTGTACTCACGACCACCAGCTGAATCAGCAACCAGATTTTGAATCACCACATCAGAAATATTCAAAGTATCGTAACCGGTTTTGCTGATAGATGCGGTTCCACTTTCGCCAATAAATGCTGACAACGAAACCGGCTGCGTGCACGAGCCACTAGCCAAAAGGCTGTCGAGCGACCATGTTGTAGCTGGTTCAAATTCAAGCGCTGTACCTCCCGAAACATAAAGAAGATCGGAAGAACCTCCGCCGAGAATTCGCGTTCGCGGTGAGTTTACTTTGAGTGTGTCGAATGTGATTCCCGCTGCTTTCATTACAACCATTTCGGTGTTGCTGTTTGAAAGGATTACCGCACCTGAATCGTGCGCAAGGGTAAGCCCTGAGCCAGATGAATTCCATACAGTATCAGCAGCGGTAAGATTAATAATCGATTTGGAATAATCAAGACTGCGTGACAAATTTCCTGACAAATCGAGGCTTCGGCAAATCAAACCTTTCTTGTTCAGATTAAGATTTCCTTTCTGCAAAATCACATTACTGAAAGAATGAAGTGTGTCAGTAAAATTATATGTTCGTGAAGTATTAAATGTGATTTCGCTGTAAATTTCAGCATTTCGCGATGTAATATCTTTGGCAGGAGCAAGCGAAGATGTAAATTCAATGCCGCTTTCGACATCTATTGTAAGACTGTCATGCAACAACATAGAAGAAGAAATAAACAGCGTTCCTTTTCCGGATAAATGAGCCAGTTCATCAATATTGGTCCACAGCATCTGGTTACAGTAAGCTTGTTCATTAATGGTCACTGTATCTTCGGAACTAAATGAATTTAAATCAAACACAACATCATTTCCCCTGACAGGAATACAACCACCGGAGCTGCCTCCCGAAGTGGTGGCCCAATGCGTAGCATCGTTCCAGTTACCTGTTCCGCCAATCCAATACAGAGTCTCTGTATTCGCCGGCTCAACCACGTCCCATCCGCTTACACCATCAAATTCAAAAGAATTAAGTGCATGAATAATATCACCGGAAAGATTATTGTAAGAAATTTTCAAATATGAAACAGTGATGTCGCCACTCACAGCATTTATTTTCGGAATAGCAGCATTGCAGGCATTCATCTCCGTTATAAATGGATTATCGGCGCAAAAAGAAGAAAGATAAATATACTGACCACAAGAACCAGCGGCATTCATTGTATCGACTGTCAGCTCTATTCCATGAGCAAGCTGCACTTTTGACGCCGGCTTGATAATAATATTACCGGTAACAAAAGAAGAAAAAATTCTGGAAAATGCTGTCGGAAGCTCAACTTCACCAATAGCAAATAAGGAATCTTTCCCCAAACTAATATTCACAGTGTCTGAACCTGCATACGTGAATTTAATAAAAGCCTGCGCTGCATCAAGGTTCAGCCGGACATCATTCAGGTAAAGAGCGTTTCCGGAACCGGAGATCTGAACAGCGGAATTGCCCAGGCTGATGGTCTTAGTCAGTGCGGTTGTATTTCTCATTGCCCCAACAAAAATTGGCCATCCTTGTGAATAAAACTGACCTCCTCCTCTGAATTCGAGAATCCCTCCGGTTTTGAACTGGCTCAGCAAATACATTTTCTTGCTGCCGTTCATATAAACATCGCACGCCATCTCATTGGCATAAGTATTAATGTAGTTTGTATCGATGGTCGAATTCTGAAAAAACAAAGGACCAGTATGAGCAAAAATCGTAGGATCAGGCAGTGCAAAGGACCCGCTGACAGTAAGTGAATCAGCGCTAAACCATTTGGGATTAACAACAGGAACCGAAGCCATGAAAGTGTGATCGGTATTGAAATGTCGGCAGGCAATTCTGTGTCCGTTTGAATAAAACACCCCATCGGTATGTAGTAAACGATTGTATGGCAGTTGCAATTTCCCTTGAAGATATAAAGTGTCTGCAGCCATTTGTAGATCGCATTTCAAAGTTTTATCCTGCGTTTCAAAATATGTTGCAGCTCCGGATAATCCGTAAATGCGAATCAATCCGTTATAATTAAACGTAACTTTATCCGATAAATAAATATGTCCATAAACATTTAAAGTATCGGTTGTTGTGGAATTAAATTCCACATTGTATACAATACCAGACCAATCCATCATAGCACAAAAAGCCATAGATGTATCAACCGTAATAATTTTGCCATTTGCGTTAAAGGACGACGCATCGAAATAAACAGTATCGTCAGATCCAGGTATGGTGCTGTGATAAACACTGCCTCCGGAAGAAACAGCCCAGTGGCTGGTGTCGGACCAATAGCCGCTTCCACCTACCCAATAATACTCATCGGCAAAAGCAAAATGTGCTGTAACCAGCATCATTACGGAAATTAACAGTTTCTTCATAGTCACCCAAATTGTTAACGAAAGAATAATTCAAGCGACTAAAATACATAATATATTTGTTTGTGTGACTAATAATGTCAATAAATTTATCTATTCACCATCCATATGTAAAATTATTGTATATTGCACTCCAAATTGAAAAAATATCCGATGAAACATATCTATCTGTTTCTAAGCCTGTTACTCGCGAATTGTTTATCAGTATTTTCACAGAACTACAATGATTCGTTGACGTCAAAGCTTTATATTGAGAAAGATCTTGATACGGTTTATTCTGAAATAATAAACACGGGAGCCCGCCTGAGGCTTCCGCTCTATTTTACACCATTTTCTCAAGGAGAATACCATGGCTACATGCATACTGGAACTGCCACAACCATCATCGGACAAAAAATGGATTCAACAGCGTTTATCAGTGTTACAGCCAATCTCAACAAAGACGTTTTTCTCAAACAGGGTGCAGAACTTATTGAAGAACTTGATTTGGAGACACTGGAGGGAAGGCCTGCAAAAATGTATCTGATAAAATTCATGGCCGACAAGACACCGGTACACCGATTAATGCTGTTTACGGGCGACCTGAACAGCTCTTTAATGCTCACTGCCAATTACCCGGAAATATTTTCAACTTTATTGAAAGATGTTATACTGACCAGCTTTTTAACTGTCCAGTATTAAAGTGTGAAGCCTATGAAAAGAAAAATACTTTTGCTTTTGTTTTCGGTTATTCTGAGTGCTTCGGGCTTTGCTCAAACAAATACCGTGGTTCATTATGTGCCTTTTAAAACGGACACTCAAAGTTTATGGATGCCGGGAGATGCCGGCCTGGTCGATTTAGACATTCCATTCTTTGATATTGGATGGAACAACAACCGCACTTTTGGCGGCATCACTAACGTGGCCGGGTACCCTTTCGGCGCACAGTTTACAGCTGGCACATGGGGCAAAATTGGCTCCGGTCTGCGAATTGAATTCGGAAATGAGCGTGTTGATATCGATTATATAGCCAATGTCGATTTGGAAATGCCGGCAGACGGCAGCTTCGAAAAAGGCGATGAAATAACAATCAACACTTCGCTGAATCCGTTTCCCGACTCTTGTGTAATTACACCGGAAAAATACAACGTGTTATTTCAAATATGGATGGCTGTAGGTTTTGGCTTTGAAATCAGCGGCAGGTTTTGTTTTTTCAGCTGTACAAATGCTACTATCCTTGATATTGATATGCCTGTTGACACATTCGACATTGTTCGAATTGACCCCGTTGGCATCTCATTGCTGGATGGTCAGTATTTTTGGGCCGCTGACGATTATTTTCCTTTTACATGGACCGATAGTCGCGAGATTATCGATCTGATGATCACAATGCCGAGCAACGACAATGCGTCCAGCTCTATGGCCACGGACACACTGATTTCTCGCATCCCACCTTTCTTATATGCCGATGTGTACTTCGATATACCCAATTTCATTGCTGCTCTGAACATTCCTTATGTCAGTGCTTTTTTTGCTAATGTCGAAAATGAATGGGAGTTGGGGCCGATAACGGTTGGTTATTCTCTCATGCATACTGGTTTCGAAATTGGCTTATATCATAACCAAACGCTCACTTTTGTTCCACGGGTTCAAACCACCATGGATTTTCCCGGACTGATTGACTATAAGATTTTAAGTCCCGCCAACACGGTACTCACCTCGGGGACAGATTCATCCATCACATTTACTGTCGGCGACAAAATCCGATTCAGGTACCCATGCAATTATGATTTTATGGAAATTGATCCATACTACAAAATGCGCAACGATTTTAATAATCACACCTACGATTCCATTGCCTTCGATTTTATTTTCCAGATGCTTGAATTTCACATTTCAATGGATGACATTGAAGTAATTCCGCGTATCTGTATTCCCATTTATTATCCCTGCGGGCCATGGTATTGCGTGGTATGCGATTGGTGTTATGATGGCGATATCTGCACCCCTGCTGTTGTTTTTCATGGATTCAATTACTCACTCGGACCTTTGGTTGACCTTCGCCCTAATTTATACAATGTGAAATACGATTGGGTTAACAGTCACTGGGAAATGCAAGGATTCAACGACGTTGATCACCCTAAATTCAGAATCGAACCTGCAAAGTTTGTTGTAACTGTTGCCCCTGTTGATGTAAAATGTTTCGGTGCAAGCACCGGGTCTGCTGCAGCAACAGTTTCTCACGGTAAACCACCTTATCGCTATGAATGGTCAAACGGATCCGTAGTAAATTCTTCCGCAACATCATCAACGGCCAGTAATTTGCCGGCCGGCACACACTATGTGATTGTTACCGATGCCAACGGATGCGTTACTTTCTGCTCGTTTGTTATTGATCAACCCGACAGCCTGCTGGCAGTTTCAGGTATAACTACAAATATTTCGTGTAATGCTACTGCTACGGGAGCAATCGATATCACAACAACGGGCGGTACTTCGCCATACACCTACAACTGGACTGGAGGTATCGCAACCGAGGACCGGACTAATCTAACTGCCGGAACCTATACCCTGACCGTAACAGACAATAATTTATGCACGAATGTATCTTCGTACACGCTTACCCAGCCATATGTACTCGTTTCAACGCCATCATCGGTTAATGTGAACTGTCGTGGTGGGTCAGACGGATCAGCTGCTGTTGATGTAACAGGTGGAACCCCACCGTACAATTATGCATGGTCAAGCGGTGACACCACTCCTGTAATTCAGAATATTTCAGCGGGCGCATACAGTGTTACAGTCACTGATTTCAATGGTTGTCAGAATGTTTTGAACTACAATATTACACAACCCGCAGCAGCACTTAATCTTGCAATCACAACCCAAAATGCTTTCTGCAACGGCGAGGCAACAGGTTCTATTACCATTGCTACCTCAGGTGGTACTGCGCCATACGAATATGCGTGGTTCCGCAACGGACAAACGCTCAATCATTACAGCGCTGATATCAGCAACATTTCAGCCGATGATTATTCTGTAGTAGTGACTGATTCAAAGGGCTGTTCCGTTGACACCAACCTCCATATTTCTGAGCCGCCATCCATTACTTATTCGCTATCAACTGTTGACAATTTGTGCTTCGGCGAAACCAACGGCAGTGTGTCTCTCAGCGTCAATGGCGGGACAGGGACTTACACCTATAACTGGTCAAACGGAGCGTCAACTCAAAACATCGGCGCACTTCCGGCTGGCAACTACAATGTGACAATTACTGATAACAATGGTTGTACACAGTTCGCCCAGACCGTGATTACTCAACCGGGGGCTCCGCTTACAGCGTCCATTACTCCAACTCCGGTGCTCTGCAAAGGAAACGCAACCGGGTCTGTAATTCTCGATACACAGGGTGGAACTGCACCTTACTTCTTCCAGTGGTCTTCCGGATCAACAAACCAAAATCCCGATGGTCTAATTGCCGGAACATACACGGTGACAATCACCGACAATAATGGCTGTGTGGCCTACAGCGGAACAGTAATCGAAGAGCCGGTAAACGCTCTTGCCGTTACCACCACCATTTCGGATCCGCTCTGCTACAACTCTGCAAACGGCAGCATTACAATAAATGCTGAAGGTGGCACAACGCCTTACTATTTCAGATGGGACGACACGGATTATTTGATGCAGAACAACGGACATCGTGTTGAAAATGTAAGCAGTGGTCCTTATCAGATAATTGTGACCGACGCCCATGGATGTCAGTCAACTCAACCCATTTTTGTCAACCAGCCCGACAGCATCACCGCATCAGCGATCGAAGGCATGACCAGCTGTTTCGAAGGAAGTGACGGAACCATCGACCTGAGTGTTTCAGGTGGAACTGCTCCTTATTTGTATAACTGGTCTTCGGGTGAAACCAGCGAAGATATCAGCGGTGCCGGATCAGGATACTACACTGTCACAGTTACTGATGATCATGCCTGCAGCAGGTCGATTACCTATCACATCGCTACGATGACAGAGATCATAGTTGGAGCTTCGGTTGTTCAGGTAAGCTGTTCGGACAACTCCGATGGCGAAATTTATTTGTCAGCAACGGGTGGAACAGGCGACTACACTTATGTTTGGTCAACCGATGAAACCACGCAGCAAATTCTGGATCTTGAGCCAGGCAGCTACAGTGTTACCGTCACCGACAACAACGGGTGTCCGAAAATAATGGAATACACCCTGCCTGAAAGCGAGAATGCCTGCATTGACATACCTTCGAGCTTTACACCCAACAGTGATGGTAAAAATGACAACTGGGTGATCAATAACATTGAGTTATATTCGGGACACCGTGTCCAGATTTTCAACCGCTGGGGCAATCTGCTTTATGAGCAGTCGCCATATACAACGCCCTGGGATGGAAAATTCAACGAAAATCCGGTTCCGGCCGAAACCTACTACTACATCATTGACCTCAATAATGGTCAGGAAGCATTTACCGGAACAGTAACAATAATCCGCTAACCTTTTTTTAATGAAAATAATTGCAAGTGTTTTAGTTTTTTTGTGGATATCGGCGGTTTTCGCCGATAATGGGGATACACCAACAGGGGATGTGCCCGCACCTTGTTTTTCAGTTTCACTGACCGGGACACACAACAACTGTTATGGACAAAGCATGGGAACCGTTCACCTCACAATAATTGGCGGCACCGGACCCTATACTATTTCATGGTCATCCGGCGAAACCGGGGTTTCTGACATTTCCGGAAAGCCCGCAGGATATTATGATGTGCAGGTGATTGATCAGGGAACAGGTTGTGTGGCTTTTGATATTTTTAATGTTACAGAACCGCCACAACTCAGCTCCAGCCTGACACAAGTCGATGTTAAATGCTACGGACAAAGCACCGGCAGTATCGACTTAAATGTTTCAGGCGGAACGCCTGGCTACATATATAACTGGGGGGGTGCAACCACACAGGACCGCAATAATATTGCAGCAGGTTTTTATTTGGTTACCATAACAGACTCGAAAGGGTGTTCTAAAAAAGATAGCACCATTATCACGCAGCCCGCACAAGCACTTGATCGATCAACAACATTTGTCAATCCATTGTGTTTTGCTAATGCAAACGGCTCCATCGATCTCACTGTTTGGGGCGGAACGACGCCATACGTTTATAACTGGAATAGCGGAACATGGGCATCGCAGGATCTTTCCGGAATTGCAGCCAATACATATTCTGTAGTTATTACCGATGCAAACAATTGCACTTCGACGGCTTCTGTTACACTCACAAATCCTCCACAAATGACGCTGGGCGTGACATCGGTCGATAATAACTGCTATGGCGAAGTGCTTGGAAGTATAAATGCTTCTGTAGGTGGAGGCACATTGCCTTATACCTATCAGTGGGCAAATAGCACCTACACCCTTTCCTGGCCCGAAGAAGATCAGGATTCGCTCAGCAACGACACCTATTATGTTACTGCGACGGATGCAAATGGATGTTATCTGAATGATTCAGCCATTGTTTCATCTCCTACTGAACTGCAACTTTCAATAACATCATCCAACGTAACCAGTTTTGGCGGATCGAACGGATCAATAAACACAACCATCAGCGGTGGTGTGCCTCCTTACCTGTTCATATGGTCAAATGGAGCCACCACACAGAATCTCAGCAATATTCCTGCAGGTTGGTATTCTTTGATTGTTACCGACGACCATAGCTGCACCATCATTGACAGTGTTTATATCAGTGAACCTTCAGATCCGCTCACCGTTACGCTGGCTGGTACTGGTGTTACCTGCTTTGGTGGCAGTGATGCTTCTTCCGAAGCCACCGCTTCAGGAGGAACATCTCCTTATACATTTCTGTGGTCAACTGGCAGTATTGATACCTTCGTTGATGAACTACATGCAGGATTTTATTCTGTTACCATCACCGATGCTTTCGGGAACAATGCAGCTGATACCATCGAAATTCTGCAGCCCGCAGCATTCACATATGTTGAAAACATTACGAATGTTTCATGTAATGGTCTTGGCAACGGAGCTATTGACATTACTATTGCAGGCGGCACCGCACCTTATGTCTATGCTTGGTTAAACTCGCAATATGTGCTTGCTGCCATTACCGAAGATATTTCAAATATGCCTGCCGGCCAATACACATTGCAAATAACAGACACGCTCGGATGTACCGGCAGTTACGTAACCACGATTTCACAACCCGATCAGCTGGTTTCAGACATTTCGTACACCGATGCCTATTGCGCTTTCAGCAGCACCGGAACAGCAAGTACAACCGTAATTGGAGGCACAACTCCCTACGATTATCTTTGGTCAAACGATGCCACAACCGCTGATATTTACTCATTACCCGCAGGAACATATGTGCTGACTGTGACCGATGACCATGGCTGCTTTATCATCGACAGTGTTTCAATTTCACAACCCGACAGCATTGCAATAGTTTATTCAACAACACCGGTCACCTGCCGCGATCAGCGCGACGGGACTATTTCGGCGTATGCAACTGGTGGAAACGGCAATTATGATTATTTGTGGAATACCGGTGACATTACTGCATCGCTGAGTGACTTACTTGCCGGAACCTATTCTTTGATCGTCACTGACATGATGGGTTGCACAGGAAATGCAGACGTAGTAGTTGAAATAGTAGAAATTGATTGCATTAATATTCCTTCTTCTTTCACACCCAATGGCGATGGAATAAACGATGACTGGGTAATCAGAAACAGCGAGCTCTACCCCAAGGCTACCTATCAGATTTTCAACCGCTGGGGCCAGGAAGTCTATGTCGTTGATGGTCTCTGGACGCCCTGGGATGGAATGTGGAAGGGAAATCCGATTCCTGCCGAAACCTATTATTATTTCATCCGGCTGACCCCTGACAGCCAAACGTTACAGGGAACAATCACCATTGTCCGATAAGAATACAATTGTTATGAAAAAAATATTTCTACCACTGGTTTTAATGCTGTTTGCGCAAGCCACTTTTGCTCAGCAATTGTCACTGAACAGTCAGTACATGATGAACCGCTTTGTCCTCAATCCGGCCATTGCAGGGAACTACAATTACATCCCCATCAACTTCAACATCCGTAAACAATGGGATGGAATCAACGGGGCTCCGGTTACGCAGTCGCTGTCGGCACATTCATATCTTGGAAGCAATGTAGGTATTGGCGGATATTTTTTCAACGATGTTACGGGGCCAACCCGACGCACCGGAATGAATGTTTCGTTTGCCTATCAGCTGAAACTCAACAGCGACTTTTCGCGCAAACTAAGCTTTGGTCTGTCCGGAGTATTCTTTCAGCACTTCGTTGACAAAGACAAACTCACCACCAATGAACCAGATGATATTGCCATCACCAATGGCTTCAACAATCAGTTCTGCCCCGATGCCAATTTTGGCGTATATCTTTCACAAACCAACAAATACTATCTTGGATTTTCTATTCAAAATATGCTCGAAGTTAAAAAAGACCTGTTTGATATAAACCGTATGGTTGACAATCCTGTTGAAAGAACCTATTATGCAAATGGTGGCTATACTTTTAATCTGAACGATGATTTTGTTTTCGAACCATCATTCCTGCTTCAATTTCAGGAAACTACCCCTGTGCAAATGGACTTCAATGGTCGCTTTGGCTACAAAAACAGGTTCTGGCTGGGTGGTTCGTATCGTATAAAAGATGCTGTAGTAATGATGGTCGGACTTGATTTTGACGATTTCTGCATTGGCTACTCATACGATCTGACCATGAGCGATATCAAAAACTATTCAAGCGGAAGTCATGAAATCAATCTGACTTATCGCATATACAAAAATGGAGCTCTCCGTCAAAACAGCAGGAGCACTCCACTGTTCAACTAATATTCATTTCTCCTATGATGCGATTAATTTTATTTTCTGTTCTGATTTTTTCTTTTTCAATTAATCTTTTTTCTCAATCGGCCAATGCGATAGAGCTGATGAATAAAGGAAACTATTCCGAGGCTGCTGTTTTATTTGAAAAAGCGACCTCTGGGAGCTTGCCTGAATATGCAGACCTCACCAATCTGGCCTATTGTTACATCATGCTGCATGATTTCATCAAAGCGGAAGCAACCTATGAAAGGGTGATGCAGCATTCGAAAAAGGAAAATATCCAACGCTTTTATTTTGGCGAAGTGCTGCGCATAAACGAAAAATATGCACAGGCCAAAGAACAGTACAACCTTTATAAGACAGCATTCCCTGACGATTTCAAAGGTGATCAGCGCATCCGTTCCTGCGATAGTCTGGTGGTTTGGAATAAATACAATTCTAAGTATTCGACCGGAAAAATTCCTGCTATTAATACTACAAGCGACGAGATGTTTCCATGGATGTCGGGTGGAGTTCTGCACTTCAGCAGCAACAGCCGTACATTTCTGACTGCAGCAGGCGAAACCAGCAAATATACTGATGCGCAAATATTCAATATTTTCAGTTTCTCGTCAGGCCTCGTTAAACATAAAAAATTACCGGTCACCGATTCCAGCAGCTTCACAGCTTATGTTCCGGCATATGGAAAAGAAATTCTACTAACGAAAAAAATAAAAATCACACCAGCTGGCGACGAATTGAGTCCCTCAATAATCAGCATTGATCAGAAACACTTTGTTCCTGCTGAAACTCCGACAGGATATGTGTTTTCGCATCCCTGTCTCTCAAACAACGGAAGCCGGATTTATTTTGTTTCAGACATGCCTGGCGGATTTGGCGGCACCGATATTTATTATTCCGATCTCACTGGCGCCACATGGGGAACCGCAGTAAATGCGGGCTCCGCGATAAATACACCCGGCGACGAAATGTTTCCATATGTCACTGCACACGACTCTTTGCTTTATTTTTCGTCGGACGGACATCCGGGATATGGCAATCTTGACATCTTTGTATCGCGCATCAACAATGGGAAATGGAGTAATCCTGTAAATATGAAATCGCCAATCAACAGCATCGGAAACGATTTCTCCATTGTTTACAGCGACTATCCCTGGGAAGGCTATTTGGTCTCAAACCGTTATCCTGACTCAAAAGGCGGCAATGATATTTTTAGTTTCAACCTCGAAAAACCGGTTATTGCAATACCTGCAGATACAACAAAACCATTTGTTTACAATGCTGATCCCAGCCTTTTATATGCATTCTTTGAAACCGGCTCCAGCACTATCGATCCGGAATACACAGGAACTATGGACAGTCTGATTGGACTGATGAAAAAATATGATTATCTGAACCTTTCCCTCATCTCTTTTGCCGATGTTCGGGGCAGCGAAAAAATCAACACCCAACTGGTGACTGATCGTCTCAATGCTGTGACAGAATATTTCACAACGGCAGGGATCAGCGCTTCGCGCATCGTTGGAAAACCCGGAACAACTTCAAGCGATCGCGAACTTGCCAACCTGACATTCCATGCGCAGATTGGCTATGTCGCCAAAGAAAATCAGGAAGATTATTTTGAGTGGAGAACCTACAATAAATACGATGTTGCTTCGCTGAAAAAAGGCAACGGATATTCCTATTTCACCGGAAACGGCAGTCTGAAAGAGATGCAATCATTAGCCAGGGAAATAAATACACGTTTCAATCTCGGCGCATTTGTCATCGTTTCCTACCGCAATAGGGTGTTCGACGATACTGTGTTTGCACCCAATCGCCGCGTTGAAATGAAATTGTACAATAAATAATTTTTACAGCAGCGCCCGCAATTTCTTATATCCTTCACGGCTGGCGCGCAGTTTCTCGCCTGTTTTCAGCGTGACAAGATGCGTGTCCTTTTCATACAACTCAACTTTGTCGATGCATTGAATATTCACAATATAACTCCGGTGAATCCGAAGAAATTCAGCAGGCAGATTTTTCTCAAAATAATTCATTGTTTTTTCCTTCAGAAAATCGCCCTTACTGCAATGAATCAGCACATAATCATCCTGTGATTCGATGAAGCGGATGTCGCTGACCTGAATAACATGCAGGTTGCTTCCAAGTCTCGCAACTACGCGCAAAATCTTTTCGCCGGTTTCTTCGCGCATCGCGTCAGTTTCAGAAATAACTTTTTCATGCACGGAACCGCTTTGTTTTTTTTGAAGAATCAATTTGTCCACAGCTTCATTGAAACGCGCTTCAGAAAACGGTTTCAAAAGATAATCAACCGCACTTTTTTCAAATGCTTTCACTGCAAAATGATCGTATGCTGTGCAGAAAATGACAGCCGGCTTATATTCCAAAACTTCTAGCAATTCGAACCCATCAACTTTCGGCATTTGTATGTCTAGAAAAATCAAATCCGGTTTTACTTCATTGATCATTTTTATCGCTTCGAAACCATTCTGACATTCGCCAGAAATTTCAAGATCATTACGCTGTGCCGCATACGAGGCAATGATGTCACGTGCAGGCTTTTCATCGTCTATAATAATCACACTGAGTTTCATAACTGCGGAATTTTTAAAGTTACTTTAAACACACTTCCGGAATCATTTGTTCTGAACAATGAATCATCCTTATACATCAGACGAATGCGTCCGGCAGTATTGCTTAGGCCGGTTCCTGTACCAGTCCTGGTGCGCCCTTCGGGATCATAACTATTTTCGATATTGATTAACAGAAAAGGTGCGTTGCATTCACAATTCACCTGAATGTCGCTTTGCTTCTCGGTGCTGTACACGCCATGCTTAACAGCATTTTCGATCAGCGGCTGCAAAATCAGAAAAGGCATTTTCATACTTAGGCACTCCTCAGGCGCATGAATAGCCACGTTCAGACGATCACCAAAGCGCACTTTTTCGATATCGGTATAAAGACGAATATGATTGATCTCCTGTTCCAATGTAGAAAACTGCTCATTGTTTTTACGAAGCGAATAGCGCAGAAGCTCACTGAGTTTTATGATCATTTCGCGCGCCTGATGAGGGTTTGAAATAGTAAGCGAGCTTACCGAATTCAGACTGTTGAACAGGAAATGCGGATTGATCTGCCACCGCAAAGCATTAAGCTCGCTCTCCTGAAGCATCGACTGCAAACGCATTCCCTGCTCTGTTTTTTCGCGCAGCACCTGCAGGTTTTTATAAAGTCGGAATGCAAGCAGCATGAGCAACAAAAGCATTGCTGCCACAATCATCCGCGGGATGCGCGAAAGTTCGTAGAGCGAACGGTACACTCCGTTTGATTCCGAAATATATTGCAGCAACGGATCACTGACAATATAAAACAATGACACTGCAACCAGGTATCCGAAAACCATTTGAAAAACGGATCTTGCTTTTGAAAACCGCTTGTGATCTTCGTATTGAAGCATGAAGTACAATGCCAGCCCATTGATAAAAAGCAAGGTAGTGCTGATTACGCTATCGGCGACAGCCCAGCGGAAATCAATGTTGTAAGCCACCCACAATAAAACAGCATAGAATACTGTAATGAGTATCCATGCTGAAAAATAGGAGAAAAAAACGTGGCTTCTGCTTTTCATTTAGTCGAGAATGCTGGTGATTTCACCTCCGCCAAACACTGCGCTGCCTCTGATAACCAATGTCCGAGACATATCAACGGTTCCGGTCATAATTCTTTTGTCAACGATTCCGCCGAAAACATTCGACGATTCAATTTTTACATTCCAGTGAGCAGGAACAATCAGTTTGAAACCGCCAAAAACAGCCGTAACTTCGAGAATATTATCGCCTTCGGCAAGTTCGCTGTCGAGTAAAATCACATTACTTCCACCGAAAACGACTTCTATTTTTCCTCCCTGAAACTGTTTGGATGTCACCCTGATTTCACCTCCTCCAAAGATATTCACCTCATCTAACAGATCATTGGATCTGGCCTGTTTGCGGATGCGGCTTTTAAAAGTATGTCCCGCTTTAAAAAGAATCATAACGCCAGCAATAATAATAAGTGCAGGCCAGAACACCTGTTTGAATTCAACAGGAATTTCATAGATGTGACTGGCCAGATAAAAACCGCCAACAGCCATCATTATAATTCCGAAAATTTTTGAATCGCCGAACAGGGATATAAAACCAATGGCGAGTAAAAGCATGGGCCAGTTGAAAATAATTCCGACCATCTGATCGTCCATCATACCCATATTGCGCAACATCCACAATACGCCGGCTGCTATTACCAATAATCCGAATACGATTCGCTTCATAGTCCTTTGTTTATACGTGCATTGAGTTTCCATTTTTTTGAGTTTTTCAGGTTAGTGCAACAAAGGTATGTTCACTTCACTTCGCCCGAAAACCCAAATCGGTCAATGGCTGTTTTTATCCGGTAAAGATACGAAGAGATGCAAAACTGATGAAAAAGATTCGCCAATGCCCGGAGCTGAACAAGAATGATGGGAGCCAGACACACAATGCGCATTGAGCATTGATCTCTCCGACATTCTACCGTCAGCTTGCACAGGTTGTCATTGCAGCTTTGCTGACGTGGAATCGTCGGGAAGTCAGAGTCAATAACAAGCCAAATACAAAGCAGCTTTTCGACAGAGTATATCCTGCTGTTCGTGCTTCGACGGATTTTACCCCGCTATCAATATTTCGACGGAGTTTATCCTGCGGAACGCAGGGCTCAATATGACAGCGGGGCTCAGTGTGACAGCAGACAGGGCTCATCATGCTGCAGGCGCAAACGTCACCTTTCTACTTTAAAAACTTTGCAAGCTTTCCACTTCAAAGGTGCTTCGCGTCTTCTTGTCCCTGAGGCTGGCGCCCAAGGCTAACTTATATTGCGCCGCCGGCGCATCGGATGGTGCTTCGCAGCTTTCTTTGACGCCTTCGGCTCCTTGTGCGTTGCGCCACAAGCCACTTCGTTCCCTACTCAAGACTCAGTCTGTATTTCAGCGCGTTCACATAGTAGCGGGCGGTTTTATCGCGATAATCGACGTAGGCTTTGTTTGCCCAATCGTAGGCGGCCTGAAAATCGCCTTTCACTTCGCAGGCAACGGCCATATTCAAACAGGCCCTGCCGGCCACTTTGCGCTTCGGGTGATTGGTGAGCGGCCTCCAGATTTCCATGGCGCCCGACCAGTCGGATGTTTCGGCATGACGGAAACCGCGCAGAAATTGCTGTTTGGCATCGGCTTTTCCGCGCTTGTACATATCGCGCCGAACCACATAATAGCTTGGCAAAAAACGACTGATGTATTCACTTCCGGCAGCATAAGCGGTCTGCGGCAACGCTTCGGGCGGCGGTATCACCAGCCCGTTCGGATTGTCAAACATAATATAGGTCTGCGTCTGATATTGGTCAATGATTTTTTTATCCTTCGGGTCGTATAATCTCCAGTAGCTGATCACATTCATGCGAATCTGACGTGGCACTACCGGTTGGCTCTCGCCTGTAATGATTGCTCCCACCTGATTAGTGACAGTCTGAGCAACCAAATCAGAATTGGAATCAAAGGTTTCGAGCACCAGCAACACATCGGCTTTATTGGTGTTGCAAATGGCTTGTACGGTATCCCAGTTGAGCAATTCCGGCGTTTCGCGGGTGCCGGTTCCATACAATCTTGTTTTTTCAGGAATAACAATGCTGATATCCGACCATCCGTTCATGCGGTCAAAAACGGCTTTGACACATTCATCGGAAGCCAGTTTATCGGAACCCGCCACTTCGGCCGAAGTCACCGATTCGAGAATATTTTTATCCTTGTCGTCTTGTTTCACCAACGAGCGATTTACAATAGTGATGGTCTTGATATCATCGGACAGGGTAAGTTGCGGCGGGTTTGGATACTGAAGCGTAACCCAGCCCCATTTGCTGCAACCGGTCGATAAAACAATGATAATCAGCAGTGGGAGTAATAATTTCTTCATAAAAATCCGGATTTGGTGGTTTTTAGACCGCCGGACTTAACAAAAGTTGTACCGAAGCATTTTTTAGATATGCAACAAACTGCATATATCTGACTTACAGTCTTGAATTCTCAAACAGTAAACTCAGATCGGTTCAAAAAAATGATGCAAAGCAGGAACTAGTGCGGATTTCAATTATTAAAACATTAAAAATCAACATTAATATTGACTTTTTTAAGAACATCTTTTTTAATTTGTATATGAAAATCGATATACCTTTGCACAATTTTAATTACCAACGTATGACTGCACAAAATAACCGAAAAGTGGTTAACAAAGACGATGTTGTCATCAAGTTTGTCGGTGACTCCGGCGACGGGATGCAACTTCTCGGAACCATTTTCTCTGAAACCATCGCTTTAGCTGGTGAAGATTTGTCAACATTTCCCGATTTCCCGGCGGAAATCCGGGCTCCGCGAAATACCGTTGCCGGTGTTTCCGGATTTCAGGTTCATTTCGGATTCAAAAAAGTATTAACACCAGGTGATCAGTGCGATATACTTGTCGCATTCAATCCGGCCTCACTGAAAGCCAACCTTAATAACATTAAAAAGGGCGGCACCATCCTTACCGATGAAGACAGTTTTGAAGAAAAAATTCTGGCTCCACTCGGATACACCACAAACCCACTCTACGACGGAAGTCTGGACGGGTTTAATGTTATTCATGCACCCATCACTTCACTTGCCAAGGGCAGTCTGAAAGACATGGGCATTGACAACAAAACGGCAGAAAAAACAAAAAACATGTTTGTTCTGGGTATGTTGTTCAATATGTTCAGCCTCGATTTGAAGGCCACCGATGATTATCTGCAAAAGCGTTTCAAGAAGAAACCAGAGCTGATTAAGATCAACGAAATCGTTATTAAAAACGGCTATGAATTTGCCAACACCATCGAGGCAATTCCAAGCTATGTTGTTCCCAAAACCCAGCTGAAACCTGGCAAGTACCGCAACATTCATGGCAACGAAGCCACCGCCTGGGGACTGATGGCTGCTGCCGAAAAAGCCGGACTACAATTGTTTCTTGGTTCTTATCCCATCACTCCTGCAACGGAAGTTCTGATGGAACTGGCCAAACACCGCGAACTTGGTGTGAAAACATTTCAGGCCGAAGATGAAATCGCCGGCATTTGCTCGGCCATCGGCGCCAGCTTTGCGGGTTCACTTGCCTGCACATCTACTTCTGGTCCTGGTCTGTCCCTGAAATCAGAAGCCATGGGTCTGGCCGTAATCACCGAACTCCCGCTGGTGGTTGTTAACGTTCAGCGTGGCGGTCCTTCTACCGGACTTCCCACCAAAAGCGAGCAGTCCGATTTATTACAGGCATTGTATGGCCGAAACGGCGAAGCGCCTATGTTCATCATTGCTGCTACTTCTCCGGCCGACTGCTTTTATACAGCCTACGAAGCCGCTAAATATTCGCTGGAGCATATGACTCCTGCCATCTGTCTCACCGACGGATATATTGGATTCGGTTCCGAAGTAATCGAAGTTCCAAAAATGGCCGAACTTCCTACTATTACTCCTCGCAAAGCCAAAGCAAGAAAAGACGGCGAAGGCAAATTTTTACCCTATGACCGCGATCCGGAAACCCTCGCACGCGAATGGGCAGTTCCCGGAACCGAAGGTCTGCGTCATCGCATTGGTGGACTTGAAAAATCAAATATTTATGGTGAGGTGACAACCGATCCGGCGAATCATGAATTGATGGTAAATCTTCGTGCTGAAAAGGTTCAGCGCATTGCCAACTATTTGCCTTTGCAGGATTTTACCGGCCCGGCCGATGCCGATCTGCTCGTTGTGAGCTGGGGTGGCACCAAAGGTCAGGTACAAGATGCTGTTGAACAAGCCAGAGCCAAAGGAATGAAAATTGCGCACACCCATTTCCGCTACATCAGCCCGCTGCCGAAAAACACACGCGAACTGCTTGCATCGTTCAAAAAAGTGTTGGTTTGCGAACTCAACATGGGTCAGTTTGCCGGTTATCTGCGCATCAATTACCCAGAAATTCCTTATCTGCAATACAATAAAGTGCAGGGACAGCCATTCACAGCACACGAACTGGTCGAAAATTTCAGTCAAATCTTAAAAGCTTAAAATTATGATGGGCGTTATCAGAAATAGCATAGAAAAATCACCGGTTCCTTTGACTAAATTAGATTTTGTCAGCGACCAGATGGTGAAATGGTGCCCAGGTTGCGGCGACCACAGTATCCTGAATGCAGTTGCCAAAGTGTTCCCGGAAATCGGTTACAAAAAGGAAAACTACGTGGTAGTATCCGGAATCGGCTGCTCATCACGTTTTCCGTATTATGTAAATTCATACGGATTTCATGGTATTCACGGACGTGCGCATGCCATTGCCTCAGGTGTAAAAATTGCAAACCCGGGCCTCAGCGTCTGGATTCCAACCGGCGACGGTGACTCATTGGCCATCGGTGGAAATCACTTCATTCACCTCATCCGTCGCAACATCGACGTAAACGTGATGCTTTTCAATAATCAGATTTATGGTCTCACCAAAGGACAGTACTCACCTACCAGCCCGCTGGGAGCCCAGACAAAGACATCGCCTTTCGGAACCATCGAGCATCCTTTCTCAGTGGGCGAACTAGTTATTGGTGCACAGGGAACATTCTTCGCACGTGCCATTGACACCAACCCGCCAATGATGACCGAAATCATGTTCGAAGCAGCCAAGCACGACGGAACCTCGATTGTGGAAATTCTGCAGAACTGCGTTATCTTCAACGACAAAGTGCACGAATACATCACTTCGAAAGAACACCGCGCCGATATGCAGCTTCACCTGAAACATGGCGAGCGCATGCTTTATGGTGCAGAAAAGAACAAAGGCATCCGCCTGAACGGCCGCATACTCGAAGCAGTTACCATCGGCGAAAACGGAATTACTGAAGAAGATATTCTCATTCATGATATGCACAATCCGGATCCCGGCATGCACCTCATGCTTGCCAAACTGTCGAGCCCGATTGCCTTTGGCGTTATCCGCGCTGCCGCTGCCGCCACTTACGACGACCTGATGGAAGAGCAGATCGAGCAAGTGAAAGCCGGAAGCAAGATAAAATGCATGGACGACCTGTTCAACAGCGGCGACACCTGGGAAATCAAATAATATTTCCGATCACATTTCCTGTAAAACCGGCTCTCAAGGCCGGTTTTTTTATTATCTTTCAGAATTGTTTTACCAATGTTATACTACGAATTTCCAATCATTATTATCTTTACACAAAAAAAGAAGATGAATTTATTGCTACTTGCCATTGCCCCAATTTTCCTTCTGGCGTTTTATCTTTATTACAGAGACAAATACGAAAAAGAACCCATCGGAATGCTCATCAAGGCTTTGATTGCGGGAGCAGTAATTGTGATTCCGATCTTATTTGTTGAAATATTCATCACAAAATATGTGGACAAATATTCCGGTTCAACCGGAGCCTTTTTGGATGCCTTTGCAGTAGCCGGCTTCACCGAGGAAATTTTCAAATGGCTGGCGGTTTATTTGTTGTTTTTTCGCTCAAGACATTTCAACGAGCGCTTCGACGGCATTGTCTATGCGGGCATTGTATCGCTCGGATTTGCGCTGGTCGAAAACATTATGTATGTAGTTGGGAATGATTCTGCCTCAGTCGGCTACTTGCGTGCATTCACGGCTGTTCCGGCTCACATGCTGTTTGGGGTTGTGATGGGATACCGTTTCGGACTCGCCAAATTTCTGCCTGCCGGCAAATCATGGCAGCTGTTCATGGCTTTCTTCATGCCGTTTCTGCTGCATGGAATCTACGATTTCCTACTCATGCTTGAGAAAACATGGGCGCTGATATTGTTTTTCCCATTTGTGATTTTTATGTGGTATTTTGGGCTGGTTCGCATGAAGCGCCACTCACTCAACTCGTCATTCAATAATGCTAAGCTCGGGGATCCCACTGGAGGTTCACCCCTTCAATAAACTACAGCAACACTGTATCGCGCGCCACAAAGACACAACTTGTCACGTTTTACGTGAAGGCACGAAACTCCCGGAAGTTAATTACTTTGTTTATTAAATCCGATTCCGGTGCCTGGCATCATTAAAACATCTGTCCACAGATTAAACAGATTTTCTCAGATTCTCCAGCAGGGCTGATTTACACAGATGTGAATCAGGCTTCATCTGCGATGAATATTGATTCATTATGTACACTTCTGTTTGAAGAAATTGCGCAGCAGTTTATTCAAACCATCTGTGAAAATCTGCGCTTATCTGCGGACAAAATAAGATGGAGCATCTAAAGCGGTTTTGCAGTAAATTCCACAGCGATGTAAAGTGTTGCAATTTGAGAACGGAAATTACTTTGACTGAATTAAATAATACTAAGCTCGGGGATCCCACTGGAGGTTCACCCCTTCAATAAATTTCACTAAATCATCGATTCCCGCTCTGGTTTCCGAAGAAGTAATTACGTGTGCCGGAAGCTCTTCCCAGTTTTCTGAAACTTTTTTCAGCACCGCATCCACATTACGCTTGAGTTCGTTCTTCGTACACTTATCGGCTTTGGTAAAAACAAGTGCCAGCGGAATGCTGTTCTCGCCCAGCCAATCGATGAATTCCATGTCGATTTTCTGGGGCTCAAGGCGGGAATCAATGAGCACAAAAGTGGTCATCAGGTTTTCGCGGCGACCTAAATATTCGCGAATCATGGGACCCCATTTCTCGCGCGTTTTTTTCGAAATCTTTGCATACCCGTAGCCCGGGAGGTCGGCCAGATACCAGCAATTGTCGATGATAAAATGATTAATAATCTGCGTTTTCCCCGGCGTGGAGCTGATTTTAGCCAATTTATTTATTCCGGTCATTGCATTGATAAGCGATGACTTACCAACATTGGAACGCCCGGTAAAAGCGTACTCCGGTAATTTAGCGGGGGGACACTTTGTCCAGGTTGTGCAACCGGCAATATATTTTGCAATCATGGTAAAAGAAACAATTATTCGCGGCCCTTATAGAAAGAAGCCAGGTGCCGATGCTTTTTCGATTCGTAAATATCGGCAATATTAACAAGGATGCCGATTTCCTCTACATCGCCAAACGTATCATTCAGCGAGGAACCGAATGTTCTCATTGAATTGGTGAGATTCATATAAGCATTCACCAGTGGTGGAAAATTCATTCCGCGACTGCGGACAAACCGCATCAACAATGTTTTGTCCTCTTCATACGTTTTTCCGTGGAGAATATTCCGGATGACATCTTCTGTTGTGCGGATAGGACGCGGAACATAAGCCCAAACCAGATTATCGCGATCCGGGAAATGCTTCATCAGAAAAGCCATAATAACATCGCGGGCAAACTGATCATATTTCAGATACATGGTTACTTTGCCATAGAAATATTTTATTTCAGGATGCATGATGATGAGCCCACCAAGTCCGTCCCAGAGATTGTCAAGCGAAAAAATCCCCTTGCGGCTGTCGCGCGAAGGCTGATATTGCGGCTGAACAAATGAGCGACCTAATTCTATGGTGTCCTGAAAATAATCATCCATAAACTTTTCAGAGAACCTGAACATGTGGGTTGTGGCCAAATGATAATGCCCATGTTCATCGGGATGTGTATCTTTCAGCTTGATATAGCGATAACCGCCGATGATTTCCTGCTCAATCGGATTCCACACAATCAGCTGATAATAGGCATTGGAGCCTTTGTCGAATTCGTCAATATCTACAGGCTCGCCGGTACCACCACCTGCTTCGCGGAAAGCAATTTCACGCAGCCGGCCAATTTCCGTCATTAATGCCGGAGCATCATCGCCAAGAAAAATATAAATCTCGTTATGACCGAAATTTGTATAACGGACAAAGCGCTCAGGAGAGAGTTCTCTGAGTATATCTTCGCGTGAAACTTTGTCTATCAGCGGCTTCATAATATCCCTATGTACAAAAAACAAAACAAGGTGGTAAAATTAATCATTTTGTGGCAGACTGTACACAATTTGTTTCACAAAATCTGCCCATTCAATGTCTTTTTTGCTTTTATCAAAGAATGTGTACGGAATCGGATTGCCAAAGGTTATTGTTATCGTTTGTCCTTTCTGACGATACATTTCATCAGACAAAAACATCATTTCGATATTGAGTTTTATGCCCAATCGTTTGCGCCAGTTGGCTATCCGGTAGAACCTTTTTGAATTTTGTCCGCTCACATGCACTGGAATCACAGCCCTCTGATGCTGTCTGGCTTTCTGCACAAATGTTTTTTTCCACTCAAGGTCAACAATTTTTCCCTTGATTTTTCTGGAAGCCAGACCGGCAGGGAAATACAGAATATTGTCATTGGAAGCGAAGGCTTCTTCCAGCGCTCTCACTCCGGACGAGGATTGCCCACCTACTTTGTTTATCGGAATAAACAACTCCCGCATATTGGGCAGATAAAGAAGAAAATCATTCACCGGAAAACGGATGGGAGGTTTAACTCTGCCCACCGTCTCAATTAGAGCAAGTCCATCGAGGCCACCCAACGGGTGATTGGCAACCAGTAAAAAACGCTGCTGACTATTGAGATTCTCAATTCCATTGATGTTGATGCTTACACCAAAATCTTTCAACACTGCGTTTACCAGCTCAATACCCTTCTTCTCGCGGTTTAAAAACAGTGTTTCGTTGATTTCCTTTTCATGCAAAATTTTCCGCAGGTAGCGAATAATACATCCAGGCAAAAGCCTCTCCAGACGCGGATTCTTGTCACGCACCAACTGCCTTACATCAATGGTTCTTTCACTGATGATCAGCGATCCGTTTTCAATTCGATTACTCTGAACTTCCATAATCCCGGTTTTGTTCTGCAAATGTAAAAACTTCCGACCACATCAGCGTTTGAGTGAGTTATTCACCGTTTTAGGGGATTCCCCACAAAAACACATTTTACATCTATCTGTTTTTCAATGTTTTAAAAATTCTTTGTAACCTTTTTCCCTTAAATAAGTAAAAAGTTATCAACAAAGTGGCTAATTGTGGCTAAAAGTGGGGAAGATTTCTTTACTTTACACATTAAAATCCTGAAATGGCAGCGTTTATCGGAGTATATGACTTAAAAGCAGATTCGAAGGGGCGGTTCGTTTTTCCGGCGTCCCTGCGGAAACAGCTTGCGGGTGAGGCCTCCGAGGCGTTTGTCATGAAAAGGAGTGTGTTTTACAAGTGTATTGAGCTTTTTCCACAATCAACCTGGGCCAGAGAAACCGAAGGAATTGCCCGGCTGAACCGCTTTGTTAAGAAAAACAATGACTTTATCCGTTTGTTTATGTCTGGCTCCCGCGTGGTGAATATCGACGATGGCGGCCGATTGCTGATACCCAAAGACCTTATGGTCTTCAGCGGCATTTCGAAGGATTTAGTTCTTGCTTCGGCCATCGACCGGCTCGAAATCTGGTCGAAAGCCGATTACGAAGCGTTCATCGCCGGCGGATCCGCCGATTTTCCGACTCTGGCAGAGGATGTTATGGGAAATGCTGCCAGCAGCCCGGAATAAAAAAATGACGCATCACGTAAGTGTTTTACTCAAAGAAAGTATTGATTACCTGTCTGTGAAAAGCGACGGCAGGTATGCCGATGTCACATTCGGTGCAGGCGGACATTCGCTGATGATTGCAAAGCAGCTGACAACCGGGCACGTGTATGGTTTCGATCAGGACGAAGATTCAGTAAATGGCTTCGAAGGACACCCAAATATCACAGTCATTCGCTCTAACTTCAGGTTCCTCCGCAATTTTCTGCGCTATTACGATGCTTTGCCCGTGGACGGTATTCTGGCCGATCTTGGTATTTCGAGCCATCACATCGAAACACCGGAGCGCGGTTTTTCGTTCCGTTTCGACGCTCCGCTCGACATGCGCATGAACACAGCTTCAGAGTTTAATGCTCAACAAATTATTGCCGAATACAGCACCGAAGAAATTACTCGAGTACTCAGAAATTACGGCGAAGTAGATCAGGCCTGGAAAATAGCGAACGCCATTGTAAAAGCGCGCACCGAAAAACAAGTTGAAACTACTTTCCAGTTAGTGGATATCCTTTCCCGATTTGCGCGCCCCGGCCGTGAAAACAGCTTGTTTGCTCAGGTTTTTCAGGCTTTGCGTATCGAAGTAAATCATGAAATGGAGGCCCTTTCCGAATTTTTGAAACAAAGTTACGATTGTCTCAAACCAGGCGGACGGCTGGTTGTTATTTCCTATCACTCGCTCGAAGACCGCATGGTGAAATCGTTTTTGAAATCGCAAAAAACAAACGATTCATTTGCCGAAAACATCATGGGACGCAAAGACCTGATGTGGAAAGACATTTCACGCGGAGCACTGACACCCTCAGAAGAAGAACTAAACGAAAACCCGCGCAGCCGAAGCGCAAAACTGAGAGTTGCCGAAAAAATATGAAAGAGAAGAAAAACATATCAAATGAAATGAGGGAAAAAGAAGAACCCAAATCCGGAGCTCAAAAAGAGCAGCGGAAAGGCAGGTTTTCGGCAGGTTCGATTTTGACTGGCAGCTTCCTCGAAAAAGAAGGGCTGATTCGTCAGCTTCCGTTCATTCTCTTCGTGTTTTTTCTTTTCATGCTTTACATAGCCAACGCCTATTACGGTGAAAAAACGGTTTTCAGAATTGAGCAATATAAGTCGGAAATGATTGAGCTGCGCAGCGAATACATTTCATCGAAAACCAGGCTGATGACGGGAACCAATATCAGCAAACTGAGTGATAAACTGAAACCCGAAAACATATTTCCATCCCATACGCCCCCGGGAAAAATATTTGTTCAAAAGACGGAAGATGAGTAAAAAAGATACTACAGTTAATAAAACGGTTTTCAGCAGAGCATTTCTGATTTATGCTCTGTCGGGAATTTTTACCATCGCCATCATCTACAAGCTGATTCACATTCAGTTTGTCGAAGGGGAAGAACTGCGGCAAAAAGCGCAAAATCTTTCAGTGAAATTTGTCGACATCCAGGCGCGACGTGGAAATATTCTTGCCGATGACGGAAGCCTGCTTGCAACCTCGGTTCCACGCTTTGATCTGTTTGTCGATCTCAGCCCCAAAACAATTGATGAAAAACTTTTCAAAGACAGCATTGCTGCGCTGAGCAAACACATGAGCGAATTCTTCAAAGACAAATCTGCCGAAGAATACAAGACCCTGCTGAAAAACCAAAGAGCTCAAAACAACCGCTATTTCCGCATTGCAAGAAATCTTGATTTCTTCGACATGAAAGAAGTGGCGTCATTTCCCGTTTTTAACGCTGGCAGATACCGCGGTGGACTCATCGTTGTGCAGAACGACCGCCGCGAAATGCCTTTCGGTTTCCTTGCCAAACGAACCATCGGATATATCCGCGACAACTTCCCGGTAGGAATCGAAGGGGCCTATGAAAAAGAGCTGCGCGGCACCGATGGGAAGCAGCTCATGAAGCGTGTTTCGGGACAAAACTGGGTTCCTGTTGATGACAAAGCCGACATACTTCCGCAGGATGGAAAAGACGTAGTAACAACCATTGATATTCATCTGCAGGATGTAGCAGAAACAGCGCTTGCCACACATCTTGAGAAACACGAAGCGCATCACGGTTCCGTCATTCTTATGGAAGTGAAAACCGGCGAAGTGAAGGCCATTGCCAATCTTCAGCGAATGCCCGACGGAGTTTATGCTGAATCATACAACTACGCCATAGGTGAAGCCTTTGAGCCCGGATCCAGTTTCAAACTAATGTCAATGCTGGTTGCTCTCGAAGATGGAAAAGTAAACCTCGAAGACAAGGTGAATACAGGCGACGGTTCATTCCGTTACGGTAAAAAAGAAGTGATGACCGACTCGCACAAAGGCGGCCATGGGACCATCACAATCAGACAAGCTTTTGAACTATCATCAAACATTGGAATTTCGAGTACGATTGTAAAAGCATATGGTTCAAATCCTCAGCAATTCATTGACGGGCTGTATAAACTTGGAATCAACAAAACCCTTGGACTTGAACTCAAGGGTGAAGGTCAGCCCTATATAAAAAGCAGAAGCGATAAAACATGGTCTGCAACCAGCCTACCTTGGATGTCAATCGGCTATGAACTCCGAATGACCCCCATGCAGATTCTGGCCATATATAACGCAGTGGCAAACGACGGAGCACTGATGAAACCAATGTTTGTAAAAGAGCTGCAGTATGCCGGACAAACCGTGCAAAAATTCGAACCGGTTGTTCTCAATAAATCAATTGCCAGCAAAAAAACCATTAAGCTGGCACAGGAACTGCTTGAAGGCGTGGTTCTGAGAGGCACTGCAACAAATCTTAAAAATGCAGTATTCCCGATTGCAGGTAAAACAGCCACGGCGCAAATTGCCTCTTCCGGCGGCTATAAAAACAATGAGGGACCTGAATATTTCGCATCCTTTGTTGGCTATTTCCCGGCCGACAATCCGCGCTATTCCTGCATTGTGGTTGTAAACAAACCAAAAAAAGGACAATACTACGGAGGTTCAGTCGCCGGACCGGTCTTTCTTGAAATTGCTGAAAAAATTTATGCAACCCGCGTTGAAATGCGGCAGCAAGATACTGTTGATACTCCTGTGAAAAACGAACCGGGCTGCATATATTCGGCTTACAGCAAAGCCATCGACATGTATATGGAGCTTGGCGTAAGTCTTAAAAGTAAAGTAGAAGCCGAAAATGATGATCTGGTGTATATTAATCCGGGTTCTGATTCTCTCACTTACAGAGTGAGCAATCCCGACAAAGCCAGACTCATAAACCTGCGTGGAATGGCAGCTCCGGACGCGATCGCCTATCTTGAAAGCAAAGGCGCGGTGGTCTCACTTAGCGGTAAAGGCTGGGTTGCATCACAGTCTCCTGAACCCGGAACACCCATCAGACAAGGAATGAAAGTTAAACTAACGCTTGGTCCGCGATGATGAAGCTACACGAAATATTGACTAGCACTGATGCCCGTGTTGTTCACGGACGCGATGACATCAACGTGAAAGGAATGACTTCCTCGAGCCGCGATGTCAAAAAAGGATTTGTGTTTTTCGCACTCAAAGGCGTAAAAACCGATGGACACAGTTTTATTTCTGACGCCATAAAGGCAGGTGCAGTGGCCATTGTCTGTACAGATATTCCGGCAGATAAACTTGAAGGAATTACCATTATTAATACTGAAAACGGCAATGAAACCTATGCTCAGGTTGCTTCCAACTGGTATGGTAATCCTTCGGCTCAACTCAATCTTATTGGCGTTACCGGGACCAATGGTAAAACTACCACAGCCACCCTTCTATTTGAATTATTCAATAAAACCGGAATTAAGTCAGGGCTGATTTCAACAATCCGCTACATTGTTCCGGGCAAGGAATATCCTGCCACACATACCACTCCCGATGCACTTGTACTAAACCGCATGCTGCGCGAAATGGCTGATGCTGATTGTGAATATTGTTTCATGGAAGTAAGCTCGCATTCTGTTATTCAGGGACGCATACACGGACTGAAATTCACAGGAGGTATATTCACAAATCTTACGCACGATCATCTGGATTATCACGGCACTTTTGCCGAATATCTGAAGGCAAAACAACTCTTTTTCGATCATCTTCCAACAACAGCATTTGCGTTGTACAACAATGATGATGTAAACGGGAAAGTGATGGTGCAGCACAGCAAAGCAAAATGCTACAGCTACGCATTGAATCGTCCGGCTGATTTTAAAACAAAGATAATTCACAACGCCATCACTGGGTTAGGGCTCAGCATCAACGGTACAGAAGCATGGTTCAAGCTGGTTGGAAGATTCAACGCTTATAATCTCACCGCCATTTTTGCAACCGCTGTTCTTTGCGGAATGACAAAAGAAGATGCGCTCATCACCCTGAGTTCGCTCGATGAAGTGGATGGACGATTCAATGTAATCAGGACTGAATCAGGTATTACGGGCGTTGTTGACTACGCTCACACACCGGATGCTCTAAAAAATGTTTTATCCACCATCGAAGAAGTGAATGAAGGTGGTGGTGATATAATTACTGTTGCCGGTGCAGGCGGAGACCGCGATAAAACCAAGCGTCCGCTGATGGGACAAATGATGGCGCGATATAGTCAGAAAGTTATTATCACCAGCGACAATCCCCGCACCGAAGATCCAGCAACAATCATCAACGAAATAAAAAACGGTATTGATATTTCGGAAATGAAAAAAGTGGTTTGCATTACCGACCGGCGCGAAGCCATAAAGACCGCGTGTATGCTGGCAAAAAAAGGTGACATCATACTTGTTGCCGGCAAAGGTCACGAAACCTATCAGGAAATAAACGGCGTCCGAAATCATTTCAATGATGCCGAACAGTTGAACGAATTTTTAAAAATGTAAAGATATGCTCTACTATTTGTTTGATTTTCTTGACAAGCAGTACGATTTCCCCGGAGCAGGAGTATTTCAGTATCTGTCGTTCCGCGCCGCTCTGGCTGCGGCTCTCTCGCTCTTGATATCTCTTGTTTTCGGTAAACGCATTATTAATTTTCTTCGGAAAAATCAAATCGGCGAAGACATACGCGATCTCGGACTCGAAGGCCAGATGCAGAAAAAAGGTACTCCAACCATGGGTGGTATCATCATTCTTGCGGCGATTCTGATTCCTACATTGCTTGTTGCAAAACTTCACAATATTTATATTATTGTGATTCTGCTCGCAACGGTATGGCTTGGGGCCCTTGGTTTTGCGGATGATTACATCAAAGTGTTTCGAAAAAACAAAGCAGGGCTGCACGGAAAATTTAAAATTCTCGGACAGCTGGGACTGGGACTGATTGTGGGTTTCGTAATGTATTTCAATGACAGCATTGTGATTCGCGAAAAAGTCGACACGTCGCAACACCTCACCGAAGCTGATGTACTCAACAAAGATTGCAAAAAAGAAGCTGCTGACTTTTTCAGAACCGACGAAATAAAATCGCTCAAAACCACCATCCCATTTGTCAAGGACAATGAATTTGATTATAGTGTTCTCACAAGCTGGATGGGCGATGCAGCTACAAAGTGGGGCTGGCTAATTTTTATTCCGATCATCATGTTCATCATTGTCGCAGTTTCGAACGGAGCCAATCTGACCGATGGGATGGACGGACTTGCGGCGGGAACGTCCGCCGTTGTGGGAATTGTACTTGGGCTCCTGGCCTGGATTTCCGGCAACTTCATTTTTGCCGATTATCTGAACGTAATGTATATTCCAAATTCAGGAGAGCTCACCATCTACATCAGCGCCTTTGTTGGAGCCATGATCGGATTCCTCTGGTACAATTCATATCCGGCTCAGGTGTTTATGGGCGACACCGGAAGTCTCACCATCGGAGGCATCATCGCCGTATTTGCCATCATGATCCGCAAAGAACTACTGATTCCGATTCTTTGTTTTGTATTTGTTATCGAATCGCTGTCCGTCATCATTCAGACTACAGTTTTCAAATATCGCAAAAAAAGATTCGGTTATGAATATGCATCTTCTCACCGTGTATTTCTTATGTCGCCGATTCATCATCATTATCACAAAAAAGGATTGAACGAAGTGAAAATAGTCAACCGCTTTATCATTGTCAGCATCTTCGCTGCCATTCTAACCATTGTAACTCTCAAACTGCGCTAAATAAAACCAACTACATGAAAATTGAAACTCTTGCACTGCAGGGAAAACACAATCTGAACAACAACATGGCTGCATCGGTTGCTTCCACACTGTTTGAATTCAGAAAAGAAACATTGAAAAAAAGCTTTCAGACTTTCCAGAAAACGGAACACCGGCTTGAGTTTGTGGTTAAGGTGCACGGTATTGCGTTTTGGAACGACAGCAAAGCCACCAATGTAAATTCGACCTGGTATGCGCTGGAAAGCATGAAAACGCCGATTATCTGGATTGCCGGAGGCACTGATAAAGGCAATGAGTACGACTGTCTGTTTGAACTTGTGAAAAACAAAGTGAAAGCATTGGTTTGTTTGGGCGCCGACAACAGAAAGCTGATTGAAACATTCAGCCCGTATGTTGAAGTGATTGCCGATACTCACACAATGGAAGAGGCTGTTAATGCAGCATATCAGCTCGGAAATCCGGGAGATGTAGTATTAATGTCGCCCGCTTGCGCCAGTTTTGATTTATTCGAGAATTACGAAGACCGTGGAAAACAATTCAAAAACGCCATTCGCGAATTATAAAAATGAAGTTTTTCTCTGAACATATAAAAGGTGATAAAGTAGTCTGGATAATTGTACTCCTGCTGAGTCTGTTCTCCATACTCAGTGTTTACAGTTCCACCGGGTCTCTGGCATTCAGGTATCAGGGCGGGAATACAGAGTATTATCTTTTAAAACATGTTTTCACTATTGTCACCGGATTGTTCATTATGTATCTAATTCATAATATCAAATACACCCGGTTTTCACGAATTGCGCAGTTGCTTTTTATTCTCTCAATTCCTCTCTTGTTCTACACTTTGGTAAAAGGGACAAACGTAAACGATGCCAGTCGCTGGCTTACAATTCCCTTCATTGGCATTAGCTTTCAAAGTTCCGATCTTGCGAAACTGGCGGTCATCCTCTTCCTTGCACGATCGCTGGCACTCAAACAGGATAAAATTGACGATTTCAGAAATTCATTTGTTCCAATCATTTGGCCGATTGCACTCGTAACTGTTTTGATTTTTCCGGCCAACCTTTCAACAGCGGTTCTTGTTTTTGGAACAGCTATGATCATTATGTTTATCGGCCGCGTACCTATAAAATACATTGGTGCAGCGCTTGGAATTCTAATAGTGATCGGTGCTCTGGCGGTGCTCATAATTATGCAGTCACCCGGGAAAGGTCGTACCGGCACCTGGGCAAACCGCATTGAGTCTTTCTTTTCAGACGAAGAAGATGAAGGCGACTATCAGGCTCTGCAATCAAAAATCGCCATTGCCAATGGCGGAATAACAGGTAAATTACCTGGAAACTCAACTCAAAGAAATTTTCTGCCACATCCCTACTCCGATTTCATTTATGCTTTACTGGTTGAAGAATGGGGATTATTTGGAGGAATATTTGTTTTATTGCTCTACCTGATTTTATTATATCGCGGAATTCGCATTGCGACCCGTAGTCCGGGATCCTTTGGCGCATTTCTATCCATCGGTCTCACCATCATGATTGTATTCCAGGCACTCATTAACATGGGCGTAGCTGTCAATCTGCTACCGGTTACAGGCCAGCCATTACCCATGGTCAGCATGGGTGGTACTTCCATCTGGTTTACTTGTATTTCGCTTGGAATTATTTTGAGTGTGAGCCGGAACAAAGAAGAAGAAGAAAAAAAGGAAATTTCAAATGAAAACACAAAAGCCTAAATTCATATTCTCGGCTGGTGGTACCGGTGGGCACATCTACCCGGCGCTGGCTACAGCCGATGCCTTGCGCGACATGCTTCCCGATGCAGAAATCCTTTTTATCGGAGCAGAAAAAAGAATGGAGATGGAAAAAGTACCGCATCATGGCTACCCAATCATCGGCCTTCCAATACAAGGGATTCAGCGTAAAATTACTTTGAAAAATTTTGTAGTTCCTTTCAAAATTACAATGAGTCTGTTGAAAGCAAGTAAAATTCTGAAACAGTTCAGGCCCGATGTGGTAGCTGGTTTCGGAGGATATGCCAGTGGTCCGGTTTTGCGCAAAGCAGCAAAAATGGGTATTCCAACTTTACTTCAGGAACAGAATTCTTTTCCGGGTCTCACCAACCGAATACTTTCAAAAAAAGCAGATTCTATCTGCGTTGCGTACCCCGGCATGGAACAGTTTTTCAGTGCGGAAAAAATTACACTTACCGGAAATCCAATCCGCAGTGAAATATTTTCGCAAAGTATTTCATCGGAAGATGGAAGAAAGTTTTTCGGACTCGATCCGGATAAAACAACAATTCTGGCCATTGGTGGTAGCCTCGGAGCCAGGACAATCAACGAAACAGTTTGCTCAATGATTCCTGAAATCATTTCAAGAGATTACCAGATTATATGGCAAACCGGAAAGTCCTATTCATACAAATCATGTAATAAAATTGATTTCGAAAAAAACAAAAACATTGTTGTTCAGGAATTCATTTATGAAATGCCGCAGGCGTATGCTGCAGCAGATGTTATTATCTCCAGAGCAGGAGCAATAGCCGTTTCAGAAATTGCAGCCGTTGCCAAACCCGTCATATTTATTCCATCGCCCAATGTTACCGATGATCATCAGACAAAAAATGCGATGGTTTTTGTCAACCGCAACGCAGCGCTGCTGGTGAAAGACGATGCGGCTCGTGAAACGCTTAGCACAACATTATTTTCGCTCCTTGATGATAAAAAAACAAGAAGTGAAATGTGTGAAAACCTGAAACAACTTGCCATGCCCGATGCGGCAAAAAGTATTGCGAAAAAAATTGTTGAACTCCGGGAAAAGAAACTGAATGAACGTTAAGAATATACATATTGCATATTTTCTGGGCATTGGCGGAATCGGCATGAGTGCGCTCGCACGCTATTTCAATATGAATGGCGTGAAAGTCTCCGGGTATGATAAAACATCAACGCCGCTGACACGCGCGATTGAAGCTGAAGGAATCTGCGTTCACTACAATGCTGACAATACTGCTGTTCCGGCTGATGCTGACATAGTGGTCTATACTCCTGCAATACCGGCTGATTTCGAAGAATGGGAATTTATCCGACAGTACAATTTGCCTGTAATCAAACGCTCGGCAATGCTTGCCGAAGTTATCAACTCGCTGAAATCAATTGCAGTTGCAGGCACTCACGGTAAAACCACCATCTCGGCCATGATTGCACATTCCATGGAACACATCGGGAAACCTTTTCTTGGCTTTGTTGGTGGTGTTATGAGCGGATACAATAAAAATATTTTTCTTCACGAAAATGCAGAATGGGCTGTTGCCGAAGCCGACGAATACGATCGATCCTTCCTTGCGCTCCATCCGCATATCGCTATCATAAATGCCATTGATGCTGACCATCTTGACATCTACGGAAAAATAGAAGAATTGCACAAATCGTTTTCTGATTTTGCAGCGCAGACAAATTCCGGTGGGCACGTTCTCGTTTTTGACGATACGGATAAAGACAAACTAACTTTACCTTCGAACTCAATTCTATACGGCTTTAAAAATGTCAAGGGCTATTCAGCACGAAACATACATGTCTGCAGCGGCTGTTTTGCATTCGACGTTTATCTCGACAATCAATTGCTGGAAGGCGGAATTCATTTGCCTGCCGCCGGCAGACATAATGTTCAGAATGCAACTGCTGCATTCGCGGCACTGCACATTGCAGGCTGCAATCCGGCACAAATAGCACAGGCGCTCGAATCATACCCCGGCGTAAAACGGCGCCTGGAGCTGGTTGCAAAAAACGACAGAATAATCTATTACGATGACTATGCTCATCATCCGGCAGAAATTGATGCACTCATCAACACCATTCGGGAGTTATATCCTAACAAAACAATCACCGGAATTTTTCAGCCGCATCTTTTCACACGCACACGTGATTTCGGAATTGAATTTGGAAAATCGCTTGCAAAACTTGATGTGCCGGTTGTTACCGACATTTATCCCGCCAGAGAAAAGCCGCTCCCGGGTATTGATTCGGATTGGCTTCTGAAGCTGATTCCAAATGATCAAAAAAAATATATTCCCTACAACAGAATTCCTGAAATCGCAGAGGTCTGTGCTGACGGCATTTTGCTTACCATCGGAGCCGGAGATATCGACGCACATATAGCAACCATTAAATCCTGCATTGAACAATCATGAAGCCGGTCTACAAAATATTGATCCTGTCGCTTGTCATCATTGCTGTGCTGGTGCTTCTCAAATTGTCGAAAGATAATTTTAAAAAGCAAAAAATCAGTCAGGTCAATATCATCATCAACACACAGGGAGGTCCCGAGCTGGTGACTGAAGAAGAAGTGCGTGGTTTGATTTCACAGGGATACGATTCTCTGACCAAGCGGCAGGTAGGAGAAATTGATCTGGAATGGATTGAAAATATTACCCGCACAAATCCTTATGTGCTGACTGCAGATGCGTTTATTAATATCGATGCAAGTCTGACTGTGGATATTCTGCAGCGAAAGCCAATCCTTCGGGTTTTCAATCAGAAAAACGAATCGTTTTTTATTGATTCAGAAGGCAAAATGCTGCCATTGAACAGAGGCGCTTCTCCAGGCCTGATTGTAGCTGCAGGAAACATTCAGGAGCGTTTCCTTCCGTCGCAGTCTTATCAACATTTCGACTCAGTAACTTATGACCAGACCAGAGTATTAACGACCATGCATAAAGTGTTTTTGATTGCTGCAGAGATTTCAAAAGACACGTTTCTCACCCGGCTGATCACACAGATTTATGTTGTCGACAACGCGCATTACGAGTTGATTCCAGTTATCGGAAATCAGAATATTATTCTTGGCGACGTTGATGGATTAAGAATAAAACTTCGTAACCTTCATCATTTCTACAAAAAAGGTTACAGCACCATAAACTTCAACAAGTACAAAAGCTTTGACATCCGCTTTCACAACCAGGTGGTAGCAATTAAGAAAGTGTACGAAACCAACGAGACAAAAAAAGAAAACGATATATGAACGAAAATCACGAAATAATGGTCGGTCTCGACATCGGGACAACGAAAATCGCCATGATTGTCGGTTATCAGAATGAACACGGCAAACTCGAAATTCTGGGATACGGGAAAACAGAGTCGCTGGGCGTGAAACGCGGTCTGGTGGCCAATATCGAAAAAACCGTCGAAGCGATAAAAAAAGTGGTTGAAATCACTGAAGCAAAAAGCAATGTGAATATCCGCACCGTGAATGTCGGAATTGCAGGCCAGCACATCAAAAGCCTGCAGCACAGAGGCAGCATTATCCGCGACAACACTGAATCTGAAATCGGTCAGGAAGATGTTGAACGGCTGATTGAGAACATGTACAAACTCGTGATGCCTCCGGGCGAAGAGATCATTCACGTGATTCCACAGGAATACATTGTCGATGGTGAGCAGGGCATCAAAGACCCGGTGGGAATGGCCGGCGTGCAGCTCGAAGCAAACTTTCACATCATCACCGGACAGATCACGGCAGCACGGAATATCGAAAAATGCATTACGCGTGCTGATATTTCAATGTCCGATATGGTGCTGGAACCTATCGCCAGCTCATATTCAGTACTTAGCGAAGAAGAAAAAGAAGCAGGTGTAGCACTTGTCGACATCGGCGGCGGGACCACTGATATAGCCATTTTCCAGGACGGCATCATTCGTCACTCGGCTGTTATTCCATTGGGTGGAGACATCGTTACAGAAGATGTTAAAGAAGGTTGTTCGATACTGAAAAGTTATGCGGAAACTCTCAAAGTGAAGCATGGATCAGCCCTGGCCAACGAGGTGAAAGATGAAATCTATATTTCAATTCCAGGATTGAAAGGTCGCCCGCACAAAGAAATTTCAATGAAAAATCTCGCACGCATCATTCAGTCACGCATGGAGGAGATCATTGAATTTGTAAATTACGAAATAAAAAATTCAGGCTACGATCGCAGGCTAATTGCAGGCATTGTACTCACAGGCGGCGGTGCGCAATTGAAAGATATCGCACAGCTCTGTCAGTTCATCACTGGCCATGAAACACGCATCGGATATCCGAGTGAACATTTGTCTGCCAACGTTGATAAGGAACTGCTGCTGCCGATGTATGCAACCTGCATCGGGCTTGTGCTCAACGGAATTGAGAACTCGCTTGCTTCTCAGTCAAATTCAAAGAAAATAATTCCAAACCAGGGCAAGAGAGAAAGGGGCGGATTTATCAAGAAAATTTTCCGCGGTGGAATGAACTTTTTCGATGAAAACATCAGTTGAGTAATTAACAATTTTCGTCGAACAGCTGTTGATAAGTTTTTTGCCTACTGCTGAAATTATAAGACAAACAAAACTAATTTTACCCATTAAATTAATCTGTAATATGTCGGAACCGGAAAACAGTATTCATATACAATTTGAAGATGCCCAAAATCTTCCGACCATCATCAAAGTATTTGGCGTTGGTGGTGGTGGCAGCAACGCGGTGAACCACATGTTCAAACAAGGAATCAACGGCGTTGATTTCGTCATTTGCAACACCGATCTTCAATCACTCGGAACCAGTCCTGTGCCCTCTAAACTTCAGATTGGCGCTGGCCTTACAGAAGGTCGCGGTGCAGGAAACTCACCTGAAATTGGTCGTAACGCTGCTCTTGAAAATGCTGATGATATCCGCGATATTCTTTCAAAAAACACCAAGATGGTTTTCATCACTGCCGGCATGGGTGGCGGAACCGGAACCGGTGCGGCACCTGTGATTGCACAGGTAGCTAAAGAACTCGATATTCTGACTGTAGGAATCGTAACTACACCCTTCGGTTTCGAAGGTGGAAAGCGTAAAAATCAAGCCAGTCAGGGAATAGAAGAAATGCGCAAATATGTTGATAGCCTCATCATCATCAACAACGATAAAGTTCGCGAACATTACGGCAATCTGAAACTCAGCGAAGCATTCTGCAAAGCCGATGATATTCTCACGGTCGCAGCCAAGGGTATTTCAGAACTTATTACCATCCCGGGCTACATGAATGTTGACTTTGAAGATGTCAAGGCCATCATGAAAAACAGTGGTATCGCCATTATGGGTACAGGTATTGCCGAAGGCGAAGACCGCGCACAAAAAGCGGTGGAACTTGCTCTCAATTCACCGCTGCTCGACGACAATGAAATTTATGGTGCACGCAATGTTCTGCTTTTCATTTCCAGTGGCGAGGACGAAGTCTCAATGGACGAAGTCAGCGACATTTCTGATTTTATTCAGAATGCTGCCGGCTCAACTGCTGAGGTTATCTGGGGCACTGGCTCTGATCTGTCGCTTGGCAACAGCGTTTCAGTAACTGTTGTTGCAACCAATTTCAGCAAAACCGGATCGCCCGTAAAATCTGTTACCGAAGAACCTCAGGTGATCACGCTGCAACACGACGTGAAACCGGAGCCTCCGATGGCAGAACCAGAGATGGAGATGAAGGTTGTAGTAAAACCCGTTGAAGAAAAATCTGTATTCAATAGTTATCAGCCGCCCGTTATTCCAATAACGCCAATGGTTGAACAACCTGCCGAGAAAATTACCATTCAGCTGAATCAGGAACCAGTTCAGGAAAACAATCCGATAAGTTTTTTCTCAACGGAACCTGAAGTTAAGCCCATGCAACAGCAGGTCATCCTTGATATTGCTCCAGCCGAAAACAATCATGAAGAACATCTTCAGCCTGCAATCAGACCCGAGCTACAGGACGACCGCATGCAAAGTCTGAAGAATTTCAATTTCACCAATCCGAAAGTAACCAGCCTCGACGAAATTGAACAGGTTCCTGCCTATGCACGCAGAGGCGTAAATCTGACGCCAGAGAATCCTTCAGATGAAAAAATAGTCAGCAGGTTCACTTTGGGCGAAAACGGCAGCAATAAGCCCGAAATAAGAGAAAACAACTCGTTTCTGCACGACAATGTAGATTAATTTTCCCCGACCCGATTAAGAACACTTCTATATTTCAATTCAAATGCGCTCTTGCGGGGCGCATTTTTATTTGCTTATTAACTCAGGTAAAAAACTGAATCCGCAGGATATTATCTCTTTGATTCAAAATACCACCATTGATTACGGAACAATAAACATGATGGATTCGGTGAATTCACGTTCAATGACTGATGGAACTGTGATTGAAGTCGAAGATGAAGTATTGCTATCAGTATCACCCAATCCTGCATCCAATCAGATTTCAGTGGGTGTTGTTTCACAATCCGAGGAAAACTGGAACTGGAAGATCATCAGTCTAGACGGTCAATCGGTATTTGCTTCCGGCATCCTGGCCACAAATATTTATGAAACCATTGATGTGTCAAATCTCAACAATGGTGTATATTTGTTCTCGGCAAACAAAGAAAATTACTCTCTGACTAAACGATTGGTGATAGTCCGGTAAAATTAATCCGGGGGAGGGTCGTTTCTCTCCCCCATTTTTTTTCATGAAAAAGATTCTATTCATATTATTTTTAACGGTCGCTTTTAATTCAAAAGCGCAAATCAATCTTGTTGTCGATCCTTCTATGGAGGAATATGACAGTGTTTTGTTGCCTTCTATTCCTCCAAACTTTTGCGATTCGTTTGAAAGAATTCCAAAATTTTGGCGATCCCCGCATTCCGGTTCTCCAGACTATATAGTTGGAGACTCTAATCCTTGTTATTTTTCTTGGTGGCCATATTCTTGTTGTCTACCAAGCAATTATCGAGGAATTCAATGGCCAAAATCAGGTTATGCATATTATTTTTTTGCATCTTTTGCATATTATATTGGATATGATACTACACGTCAAGATGAATCAATAATTGGTGATCTGACTCAACCCCTTGAACCTGGTAGAACATACTGTTTGAGTTTTTATCTAAATCAGTCTGAATATTTTGATTTGCTTTTAGATCAGATTGGAGTATTTTTCAGCAAAACGAATTATTACACACCATGGCCAACCATTGACAGCATCCCGCAATTGGTCATTCATTTCGGCGAATTTTTCAGAGATACGTCTTGTTGGGTTTTGTTCAACGGGAAATTCACGGCTAGCGGCGGCGAGAAGTATATTACATTTGGCACTTTTGAATCACAAAAACCCTATTCATTCGGGAATTTATATCCACCAGAATATGACTGTTCTTATCCTCCTTGCTGGCGATATGCCAGTGGTCTTTTCATAGACATGGCCTCCCTATACGACTGCACCGGTTTCTACTACGAAGCCGAGGCGGGCGAAAACCGCAGCCTGTGCAAGGGCGAAGAAACCACGCTGGGCTGGGATGAAAACACTGCGCGCACTTTTAATTGGAACGTGGTAAGTGGTGATAGCGCTAGCTTAGATAATGACAGTATTCCACGTCCTACGGTGATACCTCAGAAAACCACTGTTTATGCGCTCTATGTAGTAGATGAATATGTGCAGGAACATTTTGATACAGTCACGGTGGAAGTGATTGATTGCGAAAATCCGGTTTTTGTTCCCAATATTTTTTCACCCAACAACGATGGCCAGAACGATGTGCTGTATGTGCGCAGCAGCTATGTGCAGGAATTAACAGCGTTCAGAATTTTCAATCGCTGGGGCGAAGAAGTCTTTTCTTGCCGCACTTCGACTCCGCTCAGTGTGACAAGCTTTGAGTGTGGCTGGGATGGCACCTGCCGCGGCGAACCCGCACCACAGGCGGTGTACACGTATTATGTGGAGGCTGTTTTATTGAATGGCGAGACGGTGGTGAAGAGGGGAAATGTGACTCTTGTAAGATAAAAGAAATCACATAAAGATAAAAGACAAAAGGAAAAAGATAAAAGAGGAAAGATAAAAGAACCCATGATGCTTTTCGCTCTTGCACTGATTTTGACTTCTTTTCAGAGCTGAAAGCTGACGGATGAAATCTATTTGTAACGACTGTAACGATAACACAGCAATCATTCAAATCCGATTTCAAAGCAGAACCAATTTGTGATTTATATCATCGGTCCGTGTGAATGAACGATTTAAAAATTTTCTATCTTTGAATTCAGAAAAAACACAAAATACTATGAATAAAAAAATGGAAAAAGCGCTGAACGAGCAAATCAATGCCGAAATGTATTCCTCATACCTGTACTTATCCATGTCGGCATATTTCAGCGATGTCAACATGAACGGATTTGCCAACTGGATGCGCGTTCAGGCTCAGGAAGAAATGGCTCACGCCATGATGTTTTTTGACTATGTTAATGAACGTGGAGGACGCGTTGAGTTAAAATCGATTGAAAAACCAAAAAAAGAATGGAAAAATGCCATCGAGGTTTTTGAAGAAACGCTGAAACATGAGCAACTGGTGACTTCTCTCATTCACAAATTGGTAGATCTGGCCATTGTTGAAAAAGATCACGCAACCAACAATATGCTTCAATGGTTTGTGAAAGAACAGGTAGAAGAAGAAGCCAATGCTACTGCATTACTCGGCGAAGTGAAAATGACCGAAGGTAAAGGCCCGGGCATGTTTATGATTGATCGGGAACTTAAAACCCGCGTATTTACTCCTCCCGCAATAACACAGGTATAAACAATATTCCTGTTTAAATGAGATCAGTGCCCGGGCTTTTGTTCGGGCATTGTTTTTGGTATTGCGCCGCGAATTTTTTTTATCTTTGAAAAAACAAAGCCTATGAAAACCTTTTTAGCTTTCTTCGTCATTTTCTTCTCCATCGCTCTGGTAGCGAAAAGTCAGGTGGTCTTTTCCTGTTCATACAAAAGCGATGCACAGGTAAAAGTATTTGTAGCAGATTATAAAAGCGATGCGGACCTTGTAGTGTATAAATGCAGCTACAAAAGCGATGCAAGCGGCAACGATGGATTATGGTTCTTCGCCGATTATAAAAGCGATGCGAACAAAACTATTTATTTCTGCGATTACAAAAGCGACGCGGACCTTGTGATTTTTTTCGCCGATTATAAAAGCGACGCCGGCTGGAAAAACAGCAGCAAGAAACATCTGATGTACTAGCACGCAGAAAAGCGGGCATCTTATCAGCGAACAGTGAGCGGTGAATCAAGGGGTCGGGCAGCTTTCAGTTGTCAGTAATCAGTAATCAGCAATCAGCTCTGAGAAGGAGCTTTGAAGGCCAACCTCTCTGCGTCGCGAAGCGACCTGAGTGCGTTGAGCTCATCATGCCGCATGCCCTATGCGTCTTGCCTACACGGTCATAATATCTTTTTCTTTCACCGCAATGATCTGGTCAATCTTCTCAATGCTTTTGTCAGTCAAGGTCTGAATGTCTTTTTCGAGATTTTTCACCTCATCTTCAGGAATGCCATCCTTGGTGAGTTTTCGTGCACTGTCCACCACATTACGGCGAACATTCCGCACTGCAATTTTTGCATTTTCGCCTTCAATCTTCACTTTCTTCACCATCTCTTTACGACGTTCTTCAGTGAGCGGCGGAATAGAAATACGAATAATTTCGCCATTGTTCACCGGCGTGAAACCGAGGTTGGCAGCCATGATGGCTTTATCAATAGCGCCAAGAACACTGCGGTCCCAGGGCTGAATAACAATGGTTCTTGCATCGGGAATATTAATATTTCCAACCTGAGCAAGCGCGGTCATTGTTCCGTAAAAATCAATTTTGACTGAATCGAAAATGGAAGGGCTGGCCTTGCCAGCACGGATTTTGACCAACTCGCGATCAAGATGCGCAACAGCATTGGTCATTCCTTCTTTTGCTTCTTCAAGTAATAATGCAGATTCGTCGCTCATATCAATTTTTCTTCTTATTTGTTCGTTACAATTGTTCCAATTTTCTTTCCTTCGAGAATGGCTGCCAGATTGCCTTTGCCATGAATATCAAAAACAATCACCGGCATATTGTTTTCTTTGCACAAAGTGAAAGCCGTCATATCCATAATGTTGAGATGCTTTTCATAAGCCTCATCAAAAGTGAGATTGTCGAATTTCACAGCACCTGGATTTTTCTCAGGATCGGCAGTATAAATGCCATCAACGCGGGTACCCTTCAGCAAAGCATCTGCTTCAATTTCAACAGAGCGCAATGCAGCAGCCGAATCCGTTGTGAAATAAGGATTGCCTGTGCCTCCAGCCATTATTACAACAGTTTTATTCTTCAGCAACTCAATGGCTGCAGGGCCACTCATTTTTTTGCATAAGGGCGATATTTCAATTCCCGAAAGCACTTCAGCATTTATCCCTCGCTGTTTCAGCGCGTCCTGCAATGCAAGGCTGTTAATCACAGTGGCAAGCATTCCCATATAATCGCCCTGAACGCGCGACACACCTTTCTTTGCGCCACTCAGTCCACGGAAAATATTTCCTCCACCAAGCACAACACCGACTTCTGCACCTTTGCCAACTGCCGATGAAATCTCGTCTGCAAACGATGCAAGCATGTCTGAATCAATTCCTGAGCCTTGCTTCCCTGCAAGAGATTCTCCGCTGAGTTTGAGTAGAATTCTTTTCATAATGCTGCAAAATTAAAAAAAAGGAGGTATTTCAACCTCCTTGTGCAATTAATATTTTTCGACTTTAATTTTTCTGCCGTTTTCATCATAGAATGTCCACTCACCAACCTTCTGATCGTTTTTATACTGACCAGAATAGCGCATTCTGCCATTTTCGTAATACACCCTGCGAAATCCTTCGGCTTTTCCTTCCAGAAATTCTCCCTCGCTCCAGATGTTGCCGTTCTGATACCAGACCCGCCACACGCCATCGCGCTTATCATCCTGAAAGCCGCCTTCAGACTGAAGTTTGCCATCCTGGTAAAATACTTCTTCTTTTATTTTTTTATGATCCTTATCATCGGAATAATAAACGACCACGTTGTCTTTTCCATCCGGATACGTTTTCTCAACCATCCGGACAGTGTTATCGCCGCCGCATGAAATCAAAATAAAAACGATGACAGCAAAAAATAAAACAAACTTTGAACTTCGCATTAGTCTTCGAATTCTTTATTTAAACGGTCGATTACCTTAACCGTAATATTTAGTTTTTCGTTCGCATAAAGGATTCCTGTTCCGCTGTTGTAATCGAGAACATAATCATAGGGGAATTCTTCAGGATATCTTTTAATAACACTTACAATAGAATCCAGTATTTGACTGTTCATATCCAACTGCTTAGTCTGAACCTGGGCAAGATAAGAATCGCGCAAATTCATTACCTGCTCTTGTTCGGCTGCCAGAGCCGATTCCTGGCGACTGTACTCATCTTTCGTCTGAATTTTGCCGTTCTGAACATTTTGCTGGAACAAGTTCACGCGTGCCTGAAAAGTTTCCTGACGTTTGGTGAAATCCTTATCAAGACTATCGTTCAGCTTCATCAGGTCAGCTTTCAGGATCTCGACCAGTTCATACTGTGTCATGATGCTATCGGATTCAACATAAGCAATATTCAAACCTCCGTCAGGCACTACAATACTGCTTTTCGATGAAAACGGATTGTAAAACTGAAAGACCAGAAGAACAAGAATTAACAGACCCGCTGCAATATTAAATATCATTTGCGGGCTGCATAAGCAGCATTTCTTTTTTTTATCAGGCGAACAGCAATTTTCCTGATTTGTTTCGTTGATTTCCATAAGTTGATTTTAATTTCCGATGTCCGACATAAATTTAATGCGCATGAGGCGTATTTCCTCAACGGTGAACTCGTTTTCTCCGAGTTCGGTCAATGCGTCTTCAAGTGCGTCGGTTTCGGCAGTTCTGAAATATTCAAAAATTTCTTCCTGATGATACGTATCTATGTTTTCATTGATGTAGTAATTCAGGTCGATGCGGGTCCCGCTCGAAACAATGCGCTCAAGCTCATCGAGCAATTCTTCGAAAGTTAGGTTTTTCGAAACTGCGAGATCTTCAAGTGCTACTTTCCGGTCGATGGCCTGAATAATGAAAACCTTCAGTTTGCTCTTGTTTACAGTAGATTTCACTACCATATCCATCGGCCTGATGATTTCATTTTCTTCGACATAACCAGCGATAAGCTTCAAAAACGGCTCTCCGTACTTGCCTGCTTTTCCGGTACCTACACCCGTGATATTTTTCAGTTCATCCATCGCCACCGGATACTGGATGGCCATATCCTCGAGCGAAGGATCCTGAAAAATTACAAATGGGGGCAGATTTTCCTTTTTGGCAATCTGTTTACGCAGGTCTTTGAGCATGGCGAATAGCACCTTGTCAGTACCGCTGCTGCGACCCTCACTAGAGTTGGGGCCGTCTTCTTCTTTTTCTTCTTCGATGTTACGATCTTTCGTCAACATAATTGAATGTGGGTTATTCAAAAATTCTTTTCCTTTTTCTGTTATCTTGAGAACTCCATAGTTTTCGATTTCCTTAGCTATAAAGTTCATTATCAACATTTGCCTGATGGCTGAATTCCAAAATCGTTCAGGCTTCTCGCCGCCTTTTCCGAAAACCTCAAGCTTCTCTGCTCTGAGTTGTTTCATCGAAGGCGATTTGCTGCCAAGAATGATATCAACGATACTTTTCGTTTTAAATTGTTCCTGTGTTTCTTCGATTGTATCCAGTACCAGACAAACATCATCTTCTGCTTCGAATGTATCACGTGGGAACAGGCAATTATCGCAGCTTTGACAGTTATCGTGTGTATAATTTTCGCCGAAATAATGCAGTAATTGTTTCCGACGACAAACCGAGCTTTCGGCAAATGAAATAGTCTCGAGAAGTAAATGCTGAGCTATTTCCTGCTCCGCAACTCCTTTATCTTTTGAAAATTTTTCAAACTTCTGCAAGTCATCAATGCAGTAAAAAGCTACACATTGACCTTCACCGCCATCGCGCCCCGAACGGCCAGTCTCCTGATAATAACTTTCGAGACTTTTCGGCATATCGTAATGAATCACATAGCGGATGTCGGGTTTGTCAATACCCATTCCGAATGCAATGGTTGCTATCATTACATCAACTTCTTCCATCAGGAACATATCCTGATTCTGGCGACGTACAGCTGCTTCCAATCCCGCATGATACGGCAAAGCCTTTATTCCGTTCACCTGCAGAAACTCTGCAAGTTCTTCCGTTTTTTTACGGCTGAGGCAATATACAATGCCACTCTTTCCTTCGTTTAATTTTACAAATTTCAGAAGTTCCCTGTTGACATCCTTATATTTTGGTCTTACCTCATAATAAAGATTGGGTCTGTTGAATGAGGAGATGAAAACTTTTGGGTTTTTAAGCTGCAGGGTTTTGAGAATATCCTGCTGCACTTTTGGAGTTGCTGTAGCAGTGAGTGCAATAATGGGAACATTCTTTCCGATGGCTTCAACAATGGGTCGAATGCGTCGGTATTCCGGGCGAAAATCGTGTCCCCACTCCGAAATGCAATGCGCTTCATCAACTGCATAAAAAGAAATGTCGATGCCCTGAAGAAATTCAACATTCTCTTCTTTTGTGAGAGATTCAGGCGCCACATACAGTAATTTTGTCTTTCCGGACAAGAGGTCTTCGTGGACTTCTGCCATTTCGGCTTTGCTCAGCGAAGAGTTCATTACATGTGCAATTCCGTTTTCAGTACCAAAATTGCGGATACTGTCAACCTGATTTTTCATCAGAGCAATAAGCGGAGAAATAATTATAGCGGTTCCGGGTAATACCAGAGCCGGTAGCTGATAGCATAGTGATTTGCCACCACCGGTCGGCATAATTACAAAAGTATCTTTGCCATCAAGGAGACTTTCAATGATTTCTTCCTGCTCGCCTTTGAACTTGTCAAAGCCGAAAATCATTTTCAGAACACCTTTTATATCGTCAGTCTCAATTTGTTTCATTTAGTAGAATCCACCCAAGGGTTTTTCGAAATGCAAAAGTAACATTTCAAAGTAAAGATAAAAATATTTGTGCACATCAAAAATAAATAATTGATTCATTAACAAAAACGCTAATTTTGTTAATTAAACCGACCACCATGTCAAAAGTTAAAGAATTCAAGGAATACCGCCTCAAAATGAACAAAGCTATTCTCGAAGGCGACAATAAAGTTATCAAGCGTTTATTCTCCGTTGACACCATGGCCTATGATCCCGGTGCGCTGAGCACAAAGACCAAAGAGATGCTCGGTCTGGTTTCTTCGCTGGTTCTTCGCTGCGACGATTGTGTGAAATACCATTTGGAAAAATTATGCGAGATCGGCACGTCTGATGCTGAAATCAATGAAATATTCAGCATTGCCATGCTGGTTGGCGGAACCATCGTTATCCCGCACACCAGGCGCGCTGTGGAATTCTGGAAAGAACTCAACAAACCTGATGCGTTATAGAACAATTCTTTACTCATTCCTCGCGCTGACCCTATTCTGCAGCAACCTGCCTGCACAGAATACACGCATATTGGGACATGTAAAGGATTCAACCACAGGACAACCAATTCCTTTTTGCAGCATTGCCCTGAACGGCACAAGCCTGGGCACCACTTCCGATTTCGAAGGATCATTTAAAATCGAGTGCAACATTAGTTGTGACTCAATCCTTATTTCTTGCCTCGGCTACAAACAACAAGCTTTGCCAATCAAACAGAATCAATTTCAGGAATTAAGCATCCATCTGTCTTCAGAAAACATAACATTAGACGAGGTTATTATCACTCCGGGCGAAAACCCTGCGGAGGTACTGTTAAAAAAAGTGATCCGGCATAAAAAAATAAATGCTCCGGATAATGCAGCATTTTACGAGGTCGATGTTTACAATAAAGTTCAAATCGATGCCAACAACATATCCGAAGAGTTCAAAAGTCAGCGGGCACTGAAAAAATTCGGCTGGATATTCGAGTACACCGACACTTCGCTGGTAAACGGGAAAGTATATCTCCCTCTTTTTATCACCGAATCGATTTCAAAAATATATTTCCGGGGCAATCCAAAGTCGAAACGCGAATACATTAGTGCTGTGCAGGTATCGGGCGTTGAGAACGAAAGTATTGGACAATATCTTGGCAATATGTATCAGAATGTCAACATCTATGATGGTTTCATCACGCTGTTTGATAAAAATTTCATGAGCCCCATCAATGATCTTGGTCTGACTACCTATAAATATTACCTGATGGACAGCACCTTTATAGATAACACCTGGTGCTACAAAATCATGTTCAAACCCCGCCGCAAACAGGAACTCACTTTTTCAGGCGAGTTTTGGGTGGCCGATTCCTCATGGGCTGTAAAGCAATACAGCATGCGGGTTGTAAACGATGCCAACATCAACTTTGTAAACGACCTGATTATTGAACAATCGTTTCAGCAAACCGATTCGGGTTACTGGATGCCGGAAAAAGAAAGTCTGGTAATCGATTTTAATGTCATGCAGAATGACCAGAAAAATACCATGGGCTTTTACGGACATAAAACAACATCGTACAAAAATTATATCCTTAAACAAACCAAAGAAAATTCATTTTACAATGAACCAGAGCGAGTTGTAATTGCCGACGACGCCTACGAAAAAGGGCTTGCCTTCTGGCAAAAGGAAAGACACGATTCGCTGTCAAAAGACGAACAGACCATCTATTTTATGGTGGACAGCATTAAAAAAATGCCCACTTTCAACACCGTGTACGACATTATTGATATGTTCATGTCCGGTTATCTCAACTGGGGCAAAATCGACATCGGACCATATGCATCGATGTTGAGTTTTAACGAAATTGAAGGAGCCAGACTCCGCGTTGGTGGCCGTACTTCGGAAAAGTTTAGTAAAAAAATAATGCCTTCGGCCTACGTTGCGTGGGGAACAAAAGATCAGGAATTTAAATATGGTGGTGGTTTTTTGTTATTGCTTAACAAGAAGCCCCGGCGCGGGTTTCAGGTGTTGTTCAAACACGATATGGAGCAACTTGGCATGAGTCCAACCGGATTTCGCGAAGATTTTCTGCTGGCCAGTTTCATCACACGCAACCCTGCAAACAAGCTAACACTTGTTAATGAACTGAAATCGCATTACGAACACGAATGGTTCACCGGTTTTTCGAATACCATACGATTTCTTCATAAAGATATTTTCCCTGTAAGTGATACGGTGTTTAATTTCGGTGAAGGAACCACGCGCGATAAAATTACCACCAGCGAAATCACGCTCGAAATGCGGTTTGCATACAAAGAACGCTATGTTTACAGCGACTTCATACGCACCAGTCTTGGAACTGTTTATCCGATCATACAGTTCAAATACAGCAAAGGAATCAAGGATTTATGGGGCGGAGACTACAATTATCAGAAAGCTGTTTTCTATTTCAACGATTGGTTCAATGTTGGAAATATCGGTTGGTCGAAATACGTAATCGAAGCCGGAAAGATCTGGGGACGTCTCCCCTACCCGTTCCTGAAGATGCACGAAGGAAACGAAACGTACTTTTTCGACGAGACTTCTTTCAACACAATGAATTATTTTGAATTTGTGAGCGATGAATGGGTGAGTCTGTATTATACACATCGTTTCGATGGATTTTTCCTCAACCGGATTCCGTTGCTGCGAAAATTAAAGTGGCGCGAAGTTATTTGGGGCAAGGGTCTTGTCGGAAATTTAGGTGTCGAAAACCGCAGCTACAGTGTGTTTCCGGAAGGCATGCATACATTGGGAAAACCCTATCTCGAAGCCGGTGCCGGCATTGAAAACATTTTCAAATTTCTTCGCGTCGATGGCGTGTGGCGGCTCAGCTATCTCGATCATCCGAACATTGCAAAGTTTCAGGTCATGTTTGGAATGCAGGTCTTTTTTTAATGGTCAGTTGTGAGTGAACCAGAACTGACTATTGGCTACTGACAAATGGCTACTATATTCAGTTCTGCCGTGCCAGTTCCAGCAGCTTTTCCACATATTTTTTCTTTGTAAAATCAGCCGGATTCTGATAGGCCGCAAGCATACCCGTTTCATCGGGCGTACGTTTGGATTCCGGAATCATGCGCAGTTTAAGCTTCAGCAAACGCATTAAAAGTTTGTCCTTCAATCCGAGTTTTGAAAAATCAAAGCCGCCGTGCAGATAAAAAAAGTTGATGTATTCCTGTTGTTCTTCGTTGAAATTGCTTTCGAACAATTCCTGCGTGGTTTCGTTGCGGTCAGGTGTGGCGCCGGTTGCAAATACAATGATGTTCCGGTCACGCAAATAGGGCAAATTGTTTTTGATCAGTTTCACTCCATTGATGCCACCTGCATATAATCCACCACCATAAATAATAGTGTCGTAATCATGTAACATTTCCATATTAATCTTTTTAGAATCCGCCAATTCAGATCCCAACTCTTCGGCAATCCACTCCGCATATTTTTTTGTGAAGCCAGTCTTTGAGCGATAAATTACAATTGTTTTCATTATTTCAACCTTCGTGTCGCAAATATATAATTTATATCAATATGTACGATATGTAATTCCAAAAAATTAAGCTCTGGCTCTCAACTATAATTTAATACAGAATTATCAAGGTAAATATTTTTACATTTGATGAGAAAAACAATTATGTCAGTCATTCGTATCAAAACCTGCAGCGACTCATTCGAAGCCAATATCATGTTGGGTAAAATGAAACAGGCCGGCATTGAGTGTTTCCTTACCAACGAAAATTTTTCGACGTTGATGCCGCGTTACACGGGAGTAATGGATTCGGGCGTACACATAATGATTGACGAAAAAGATACAGAAGTCGCGCTTGAAATATTAAATGAACCCATTGCTGAAAAAGCTGAAGTCTGTCCACATTGCAAATCCACCAACGTGGCTTTTGGCGCAGGCCGCAAATGGGCCGGCAAATACATGCTGCTGTTTCTTTCCATTCTGTTTTTCTTTCCGTTCGGCATGCGAAAACCCGGATTTTATTGCAGGGATTGCGGGAGAGAGTTTTGAGTTGTGAGAGCTGATTTAATTTCATCCAAAGAATTTCAGATATATAGCAATCAACTTGAAAACATGTTACCTCTTGAATAATTTTGCATTTGACAAACGCCTAATTAAATGGTCATTTCTTAACCTTATTTCGAAACAAATCCCATTTAAATTGTTCAAATGCAGATTTCATCATGGAATTCAATTTGTCAGTTCTCAAGGCAAATATTTCTATCAGATATTACAGTAGACTCAAAGCATACCGTCATGGTTGTAAATGAGTTTTGCAGAATACCAAGCTTACAAATACTGACATATTAAAAACACAAGTATTACTTTTCAATAAAAAACACTTGTCTTTTAACTGAATCGTGGCCAATCCATTCAAATAAATAATATCCGTTATCAATACCTATGACATCGACTTTTCCATTGGTGTTTGGACAACTGATCAACAATTTGCCACTCAAATCGAATACACGAAACACTCCGCCGGATAAGCCTTCAATGTTGAGTTCATTACTCGTTGGATTGGGATAAATAATAAACACTTCCGGAATAAAATCAGAAACACCTGTGTCATCAACAATATAAAGAGTGGCAACCGACGAGGTATCAGAGCAGTTCACCGACTTTTCAAAACATCTGAAAATCTGGTTGTCGTTTTGCAGTGATAAACTTAGTACGGTAAGTGTTTCTGTATTTACTCCACTATAAAGAGCTCCATTTGAGATATCAATAAAACCGGTTCCAATGTCACTCTGCCATTGATAAACCGGAGATATGCCTGATGCAGCTGTATGAAAAGTCGCAAATGAATCAATTGGGACATAGACATCTGAAGGTTGAATGTCAATTTCAAAAGGCTCAATAATTAAGTTTAGATTAATCGCTGAATCACATCCACCTGGTAAAGCATATGAAAAAGATGCTGTATTATTACTGCTGTAATAGGTATTGCCATCAATCCATGTGTAGGAATTACAAGCAAAAATACTGTCTGTCATTATATAATCACCAACTACCAAATCCAATTGAACAATTGAGTCGCATCCTGCAGAATTTGTCAGAACATATGTCGCAGTGTTATTACTGGATGTATAGGTCAATCCATCTATCCAAACCAGAGAATCGCAGCTGTGGCGTTGATCAACAACCATGTTATTGCCAATTGTAAGATTTAATGTAATTAAAGAGTCACAGCCAGCAGAATTTGTAAATAAAACTGTAGCCGAATTGTTGTTACTGGTATAGGTGTTGCCGTCAATCCATGTGAAAGGGCCGCATGAAAAAACAGAGTCTACAATATTGTTGCTTAAAATAGTAAGATCAAGAAACACTATAGAATCACATCCTGATGTATCCAAATGTGTGTAATATACAGAATCGACACTGTCAAAATATGTGACACCATTAATCCATGTAAAACTGTCGCACGCAGAAACCACCTGTGTGGAAAAAACAGGGACGGAAGTACTAAACATTCGTACATGCCCGGCATCGGCTCCATTACTGTCATTTCTTAATGCCGAAACAGCTAACACCCGCCCATTTGCACTTAAACTCACAGCCCAACCTGAATTATCTTGACCGGATTCACCATCAATATCAGGACCCCACTTGACCCATGTTCCCGAAATGAAATAGAAAAGTCTCACACTTCCGGAATTTAAGCCATTACCACTGTTCATCGTTGCCCCGACTGCCAATACATTTCCATCTGAGCTTAAACTAACAGACGTGCCAAAATAGTCTCCTGCTGCTTCTCCATATAGGAATTGCCCTTTTTCGATCCAAGTTCCTGCAGAGTCCCAAAACACCCGAACCTGCCCGGTACCATTCCCTAAGTGATCATGAGACTTTGATCCAATTGCAACAACATCTCCTTTTGCACTTAAACTAACTGAATTTCCTGAATTATCATAGTTTGCAACACCATCTATATATGAACCTACTATGTACCAGTACGGTGAATTGTACCTGTAAACTCTTGTTTGTCCAGAAAAGGCAGTCAGTGAATTATGACCTGGAGCTCCGACAGCGAATCTTTCTCCATTGTGGCTTAAAGAAACAGAAGTGCCAAATTGATCCCCGCCTGTCGGTCCGTTTACATCAGAGCCAATCTGTTCCCATGCATTTGAAACGAATTTATAAATCCGTACCTGGCCTGCATTAGTGTAACTACCATCATTTGCTCTGGCCCCAATTGCAATTGTTGTTCCAGCCGAGTCAAGACTTATTGCACATCCTGAAAAATCACCTGCAGCTTCCCCATTAATATCACCACCTATTTGCACCCAGGTTCCTGACGAGTCTTTAAACACTCGTACATTACCTGCATCTACCCCGCTGCCATCAGCATGATCTGCACCTGCAGCCAAAATGCTTCCATCATAATTCAGACTTACTGAAGTTCCGAAGGAATCCTCCGCAACTTCACCATTAATGTCCGAACCAATCTGAATCCAATTGCCCGAAATGTTTCTTAATACTCTTACATGTCCTGAATGAGTTCCGTTTTCATTATTATTTATTGCGCCAATTGCAACAACCATCCCATCACCGCTCATTTCAACGGAAGTTCCAAACCAATCTCCAGGTGCTTCCCCATCAATATCAACTCCTATTTGCGAAATGACAGACTGGGCAGAAACCATCCCGACATTGCATACAATGAGAATAATAAATGAACTGGCAATCTTTTTAAAAGTAAGTCTGCTCATGGTTTTGTTTTTTGTGAATCTCATCAAGAACAAAGAAAATTCTTTTTATTAATGACAAAAATAACAAATATAAACCAATTCAATTTAGTTCCTCATTTTCTTTGAAGAGTACTGATTTCCCTTTTTATTGAACAATTATTCATTCATAGTGTTTTAATTTCCTATAGTTCAGGGAATTAATGGCTAGTCTATCTGAATCAATACAATTAACTATTTTTGCATCAAAATTCACCAGTATGAAAGCATTCGTTTTCCCGGGCCAGGGTGCCCAGTTTCCCGGAATGGGAAAAGACCTCTATGACCGCTTCCCCATGGCTAAGGAGATGTTCGATCAGGCCAATACCATTCTTGGTTTCAACATCACTGACATCATGTTCAGCGGTACCGAAGAAGATCTGCGTCAAACCCGCGTAACCCAGCCGGCTATTTTTCTGCACAGTGTGATTCTGGCCAAATGCATGGGCGCTGCTTATGCTCCCGACATGACGGCAGGACATTCACTTGGCGAATTCTCAGCATTAACCGCTGCCGGGGCATTGTCGTTCGAAGATGGTTTGAAGCTCGTGTATGCACGTGCCATGGCCATGCAGAAAGCTTGCGAAGCCCAACCTTCAACTATGGCTGCCATCCTTGGTCTCGACGATGACAAAGTAGAAGAAGTGCTCAAAGGAATTACCGACGAAGTGGTTGTTCCTGCCAACTATAACAGCCAGGGACAGCTTGTAATATCAGGTTCGGTTCCCGGAATCGAAAAAGCATGCGAAGCTTTGAAAGCCGCTGGTGCCAAACGCGCACTGCCGCTTAAAGTTGGTGGTGCATTCCACAGCCCGCTCATGGAGCCCGCTCGCGTAGAACTTGCTGCAGCCATCAACGCCACTGAATTCAAAAACCCCATCTGTCCGGTATATCAGAATGTGAGCGGAAAACCGTTTACCGATCCTGCACAGATTAAGGAAAATCTCATTGCTCAGCTCACCTCACCCGTACGCTGGACTCAAACCGTTCTCAACATGGTTGCCGATGGCGCTACTGACTTTATCGAAGTCGGCCCGGGCAGTGTGTTACAGGGACTTGCCAAAAAAATCGCTCCGGAAGTAAATGTTGCTGCCGGAAACGTTGAATAAAGAATCATGAACATCGAACACTGAACAAGGAATGAAGAAGTTTTTCTGTTTCAGCCTTACTTCGTAATTCACCATTCCTTGTTCGATGTTCAGTGTTCAAAAATGTTGTTTTAAGTTAGAATTATATGGATTTATCAAAAATCATCGCAGTGTCCGGAAAGCCCGGATTGTTTTCTCTGGTCTCGCAGACCAAGAGCGGAATGCTAGTTGAAAGTCTTCTCGACGGCACCAAAATTCCTGTTTTCGCAACTGATCGCGTAAGCGCTTTGGCCGATATCAGCATTTATACCACCGGAGAGGATATGCCTCTGAAAGACGTTCTGGTGGCCATTTTTAAAAAGCTGGACGGAGCAAAAGCCATTGATGCTAAAGCTGATAAAAAAGAGATTGTTGCATTCATGGACAAAGTGTATCCCGAATGGGACCGCGAACGCGTGTATCCAAGCGACCTCAAGAAACTTTTCGTGTGGTACAACATTCTGATTGAACACAATCTGATCGACGACAAACCCGAAGAAGAAGCGAAGGACGAAGCATCCGAAACGCCCGCCAATGAAGAATAAAAGCAAGGATTTGCTTGTGGTGCTGAAGAACACAAAACTGAACGCTACACATTTTGTGCTCACACTTCAGCTGCCGGAAGGACATCCACAAATTTGGCCCGGACAGTTTGCCGAAATTCTGGTGGAAGGAAGTCCGCAGACATTTCTGCGCAGACCGCTATCGGTGCACGATGTGGATGAAAAAAATCACACGCTGGATATCCTTGTAAAAATTGTCGGAGCGGGAACAGAAAAGCTTTCGCAACTGCGCGAAGGTGATCATGTCGATATTGTATATCCGCTCGGACACGGCTTTTCGATGGTACGCAAAGACGAAAAGGTCTTGCTGGCCGGCGGCGGATGCGGTGTTGCTCCATTATTGTTTCTCGCACGCAAGCTCAAAGAAGCAGGCGCAGACTGTCATGTAGCCATTGGCGGCAAAACAGCGGCGGACATTCTTCGTGCTGAAGCTTATCGCGAACTGGCTCAGATAGCCATTCTTACTGAAGACGGCTCGGCTGGCGACAAAGGTATGATTACCGCGCATACATGGTTTGGTGCGGATTTCAAATCATTTTCAAAAGTATATGTCTGCGGTCCCGATCCGATGATGAAAGCCATTGGAAAACTCGCTACCGACGCAGGTGTGTATTGCGAGGTGTCGCTCGAAAACCTGATGGCATGCGGTATTGGCTCATGCCTGTGCTGCACCGTCAGCACGCACGAAGGCAATGTGCGCGCCTGCATGGAAGGCCCCGTTTTCGACGTAACGCAACTGAAAGACTGGAACCATAATCCCGTGTGCCATGGCTGATCTGAAAGTAAATATCGGTAATTTTGAATTACAGAATCCTGTACTCACAGCCAGCGGAACCTTCGGCTACGGCTACGAATTCGAGGATTTTCTGGATATAAACAAACTCGGCGGCATCATTGTAAAAGGCACCACGCTTGAGCCGCGGCAAGGCAACGCTTATCCGCGCATGGCCGAAACCGCAACAGGGATGCTGAATGCAGTAGGTCTGCAAAACAAAGGTGTGCATGTTTTTATTGATGAGATTCTGCCCAAAATAAAACATTATCAATCGCGCATCATTGTGAATCTGGCTGGCTCGAAAGTAGAAGACTACACCGAAGCCGCCGCGATTCTGAATGAAGTGAACGACGTTCCTGCGATTGAACTCAACGTATCCTGCCCCAATGTAAAAACAGGCGGAATGGCCTTTGGCACCAGTTGCGCATCGCTTACTGAAGTAGTGAAAGCTGTCCGCAACGTATATAAAAAACATCTGATGGTGAAGCTTTCGCCCAATGTGACCAACATTGCGGAGTTTGCCAAAACCGCCGAAGACTGCGGCGCCGATTCCGTATCGGTCATCAACACCCTCATGGGAATGGCTATTGATGCGGAAACCCGCAAACCGAAACTATCCACCATTACCGGTGGATTGTCGGGACCGGCCATCAAACCTGTAGCACTGCGCATGGTGTGGCAATGTTCGAAAGCGGTGAAAATCCCCATCATCGGACTGGGCGGCATTATGAATGCCACCGACGCCATTGAATTCATGCTGGCTGGCGCTACAGCCATTCAGGTTGGCACTGCCAATTTTATCAATCCTTCTATTGCCGAAGAAATAGTAAACGGTATAAACGAATACTGCGACCGTCAGGGCGTGAAACATGTGTCGGAGCTGATTGGAGCTATGAGAGCTTAAGACAAAAGATAAAAGGCAAAAGATAAAAGTAAAAAGCGCCGTCCTGAGCCTGTCGAAGGGACAAAAGTATCCGTGTAAATCAGCGTCGATCCGCGTCTAAAAAAGATAAAAGTTTATAAAGGCTCGTTGTGATGATGGGCCTTTTTGTTTTTCGTTAATTCTAAACATACAGTTCCCGGCCGAAACTGAAATCAGCACAAGAAAAGTTCAAAGCTTGTGAAGAGCCGGGGTCTCCTATGAATAAAACTCCCTTTGTTAGTTGTTGCAGAGCCTATTGAAAATATTTCCTCAAAGCAAGGGCAGTGAATAATACTACCCCTGGCTT